>NZ_NHNG01000248.1:0-8270 GCF_002287155.1 Arsenophonus sp. ENCA | reverse complement strand
AGGTAACCATCTGGGCAGATACCGGTTTTCAAGGTATAGATAAACAGCATCCTAATACACAAATCCCAAAAAAAGGAACTCGAAAAAGACCTTTATCGCCTGAACAAAAACAAGAAAATAAAATAATCTCGGGCATCCGTATTACAGTTGAACACGCCATCGCGGGTATCAAGCGCCTCGGTTGCATGACCCAAATTTTACGGAATCGTAGACCCTTTATTGATGATACCTTCTTACTCCTTAGCGCAGGTCTTTGGAATTTCCATCTCAGAACAGCGTAAAATTTACTTCAATCACCGAAACACCCTTATTTCACTATTAAGCAACACGCTTTATGTAAGTATTACTCTGATCTTACTCCCCACCAAAAATAAGATGGGGTTAAAAAATCTTTTAATTTATTTTATTTTTCTCTGCTTCTTTTTTGAAACTTTCCCACTCCTCCTTATCTTTTTCAGGATCAGTGTCAAATTTCATAATAGGAGCATGAGCTTGGTCATAACGGAAAACTGCTTCACGTGCATTGCGGCAATTATCGGTATCAGCGCCACTTTTCTTGCATTCAATGTCTTTTTCTTTTGCCTGTTCGATATGCTCTGACCACCACACCCTGGACTTCGTTTCTTCACCACATCCGGTAATCATGAATGATAAAAACAAGGTAGATATTGCGATTACTATTTTCATGGCACTAAATCTCCAAATTTCGGTAACGGGGCATCATATTGTTGCTGACGAAACGCTTTTTCACGCTTCGCTGCCAAGAGTTTATCACGTTGTTCCGCCGCTTTAATGTTCATTTCCCATGCACTGGTCAATGAATTGATCTGAACACTTTTAGCCTGTATTGCGTTTGCTAAATCCTGCGATTCCTTGCTGTCTTTGGCGTTGGCAATACGATTAGACAGGTTGCCAATGTCTTTCAGTGCCTCATTGACCTTTTTTTGTACCTCTTCCGTCTGCTCAATCATATAGCCTTTATTTGCGGTTTCCTGCTTGCAGACGTTAAGATAATTTTTCGCACCTTCGGTAACAGTTTTTGTCTTAAGGTCACACACATCAAATACTTTATACTTCTCATACAAGCCGTTAAGTGCCCCACTCGGCGGATTATCTGACGTTAACAAATCATTGAGGCTAATGCCATGCTTCTGCAACGTTTTGATTTCACTTTGTAAACTTTTTCCCTGTTCAAGTAGCCCCTGAATATCACGAAGCCCTGTTGCAGTAGCCAGTTGGTCTTTGTAGGCGTTCATCTGCGCCTTGTAGTGCTCAACGGTTTCCATCCATTGCTTGGCTTCCTTCGCCCATTGTTGCGCGTTTTCAACCTTTGCAGTGAAATCAAAAACGGGTATACCTTCGGCATAGTTCGGAGATGAAGCAGTTAATAGCACCCCCGCGATCCCCCATGCCAACCTTTTGTGGATTCTCATTATTTATTCCTCAAGCAACTAATTTTAGATAGGCATCAACCCATTCATCCGGGCGCATACCGTCTTTAAACAGGCTATCGAACACTTCCAGATCGTCTTTATCCGTGCTCAATAATTTGGTGGTTACACCTAATCCTGATAAATCTAATGTCACCAACGCCGCAAAGTCATTCAAATCACCTTTATAAAGCGGCGATTTAACAATAAGAAACTGGCGCGACAAGGGATCAAGATTTTTGATGATATTGAAATAACGCTCCGGGACTTTTAGCTGGTTCACGTACTGATCATAATCAGCTTTAGGATTAGCCAGATAAATATGGGTTGTGCATTGTTCCCGCATAGCCCCTGAAACGCTGCTTTTCAGAATTTCCTCCGGAGATTGTGTTGCGGGAATGATAATTCCGTTGAGTTTCCTCATGGTTTTCAGCCGGTTGTAGACGAAATCTGCAAAAGCGGGATTGCCGATCCATTGCCAAAACTCGTCCATAAAAATCACTAGTCGGCGGCCATCCAGTAAACTGGTCACGCGATAGAGCAGGTAAAAGGCAATTGCCGGGCAAACCTCTGGGTTATCAAGAAACTGGGTGCCATCGATACCAAAATTGTCATACTGAATTAGATCGAAGGTGTCATTATCGTTATCAAACACCCATGCCAGATCGCCTCCTTGCGCCCACCGTGCCAGCCGGATTTTTACGCCATTTTCCCGCGCCTCCCGATTATCCGGTTCGCTGATATGGTTAATCAGCGCTGTTACCCCAAAACGCCGCACATCACGCGGTAAGGCCATAACGCGCTCCACACCGGTATTAAGGCCACGAGTTTCGCACAGGCATATAAAATTCTAAAAATGGCTTAAAAGCAATGATTAATCTGCAAGTTACTAAAAAACATAAATTTTCTTAAATTACAATAAGTTGTATTTGATTTATAAGGTTTTGACTATTTATATATCATGCTGAATTAAACTTAAAAATAGAGCGTTTTTTTATTGGTGCGAAACTCGTGGTCCATAGAAAATCCTTTGTACTGAAGGTAGCGGATCTGCTTTGCTTTCTCTTTTTGCTCTGTGGGAGGCGTATCAGAAAATTTTTTTATCCTTGCTTCTTTAGCCATCGAATACCAGTCTATGCCGGACGCCTCTATTTTTTGTTCAATCAATTCTTGCGGAAAGCCTTTTTGCCTGATTTCCTGTTTTATTCTCGTTGGGCCATGGAGTTTTTTAATGTGTTTATCTATAAGGTTATTAATTAACTGTGTATCGTTGAGATAGTGATTATCACTTAACCGCCGAACAACACGGTCAACGTCTTCTTCATTTTCTGTCAATTTACTGAGTAGGCGATGTAAGCTACCAGAAGAATAGTCTTTTTTAGCTAACAGCGTTATAGCGTAATCATATAATTCGTTTTCACTCATGGTTAAAATCCAGCAGTCTATTTTTCATATCGAATAAAAAACCCTTCATTAAAGAGAAGGGTTTTTTATTTATTCATTTTATTTTTTAATCAAAAACTCGTCAAGGCTACGTCCAGCGCTCAGGGCTTCGGCAATGGGTTTCGGTTTGCGCCCCTTTCCTGTCCATGTTTTGGTTTCGCCATTTTCGACAAATTCATATTTTGCTGGGGCTTTTGGGGTTTTGCTGCGGGTTTTGCTAATGTTGACACCGTCACCTAACAGTTCCTCAGCAGTGAAGCCTTCTCCTTCAATCAGTTGTAAAAGCTCCTTGCGTTTCTCATCTCGCTCTGCACGGGCTGCTGCTTCTTTTTCTGCATCGGCGCGGCGCTCTTCAATGGTGGCACCCAGCTTTTCATGCATTTCTTTAAGCAGTTCAAAATCGGTTTCCCGTGCAAAAACACGGATAGAGCGGATATTGCTGAGAACGCGCCGGATTTCACCATAACTGTCTTTGTCGCTCATTTTTTACCCTTGTGTTACTTGACGTAATGCCAGACTTGAGGCGGAATGTGGTCGTAAAGCCGATTCATAGCCAGTTCCGCCAGTCGGTGATCGACCGCTGACTGAAAATAACCGTATTCATTACCCTCCAGTCTTTCAGCGATGCGATCGGCCATTTTCTCTACCGTTTCTGGCGTTGAGTATCGTCTTAATTGGCGTAACCATTCAATTTTACTTTTGGGTTGCATTATTTCCCATTATGGTTAAATTCAAATCCCACTTTCCCGCTGGTTTTGTCCTGTAGAACCAGTATTGCCGAGAAAGACTTGCCCGTCTTTTTGCTGCTAAACCCTTTAATCTCAGATGTTTTCCCCTTACTAATGAGTGTTTCAACCTGTTTGGTGGTGAGCTTTTTCTCTGCTACCGTAGACCAGATTTTAAAATCACAGCCGGTACAGGCAAACAGTTTAGGTCGAACCACGATARTTTTACCACAATGCGGGCAGGGKGTGGCTAATCTTTCCACCTGTCCGCTATKAGRTTTTGCTTCACCCTGTATTTCACCTACGCTAACCGTYTTGACGTGTGGGCGCAGATCGTCGATAAGCGCATTCACAAATTCATCCACSGTTTTRYTGCCYTGYTCRATATCRCTTTGTTGTGCTGACCAGAGCGCGGTCATATCRGGCARTGTYGCYGACGCCGGTAGAGCGYGGAAAAAGGCCACGCCGGTTTCWGTGGGAATAAGCTTGCCTTTTTCTTCGCGGATAAACTGGCGGTTTTTCARTTTTTCCAGCATRTCMGAACGTGTGGCKGGYGTACCKATGCCGCCGTGYTCATCCTTTTTGTCTTTATCCTTTTCTTTCAGCAAYWGCTTAATACGWGCRTCTTCAACGAAATCKGCTACCCGCACCAGTGCYGCCAGTAGCGTWGCTTCGGTRAAYAAYGGKGGYGGGGTGGTTTTCTTCTYATTCACSGTSACKGMRTCACAACGGCCGGTTTCYCCGGTRCGTAATGYYTSTAGTACCTCAAACGCGCTSTCCGGCATRKCCTCATCGYKGGCGTCAGAYGCTTCACCTTTAAGAAARGCGCTAAACCCSRSATCCATCGTTTTTGTTGCCCGTGCGCTAAAGGTTTCACCGTCAACCTCAACGACAACCGAGGCTTCCAGATAACGCTTGTTGGGCATGAACTGMACSAGATARTGTTGCGCGATGGCCAGATAAACCAGTCGTTCATGCTCACTGAGGGCGTTTAATGCCGGTACGTTGGCGGTCGGGATAATCGCGGTATGTGCCGTGACCTTGCCACTGTCAAACGCCTTGCTTTTTCGGCTCCGATCAAGCGCCAGTCCGTTAAAATCGCCCATGCCTTGCAGGGCGTCAAGCACCTGTGGCGCTTCATTAAACTGCTCATCCGACAGATAGGAGCAATCGGATCGGTTATAGGTGATGGCTTTGTATTTTTCGCGTAGCTGCTGGGTGATTTCCAGCGTTCGCGCCGCCGTCATCCTGTGCTGGCGGTTCATCGTCTGCTGCAATCTCACCAGATTGAACGGAAGCGGCGGGGCGGTTTCTTTCTCCTGCACCCCAGCAGCTTTTATATCGGCGTCCTTGCCACGTAAACGTGCCGCGAGTGCATCAGCATAACTTTTGCTGGTCAGGCGCTTCTTGTCGTCCTGCGGCGCATTTTCGTTGACCTTCCAGTGGGCGGCGAATTTTTGACCGCTCACGGCAAAATCCCCGATAAGCTGATAGTAAAAACTTGAGGTATGCGACTGATTGGCAAGATAGCGGCGCACTATCAGGCCGAGGATCGGCGTTTGTACTCTTCCTACGGACAAGACGCCCCGATAGCCATTTTTACGCCCCTCGATGGTATAGGCGCGAGTCATGCTCATGCCGTAAATCAAATCGCCAGCAGCGCGGGCCAGTGCTTTGCGGTAAATGCCTTTGAACTGGTGATTATCTTTCAGTTGGGACAGCGCCTTTTTAACGGCAGCGTCGGTGTTGTCGTTAATCAGCAAACGCTTAACCGGCTTGCTGTTACCGGTATATTCCAGTAACTCCTCAACCAGCAATTGCCCCTCGTCGTCTGGGTCGCCTGCGTGGATAATCATATCAGCCCGGTTAATCAGGTCGATGACGGTTTGGGTATGGGCTTCCTTTCCGGCAATCGGCTCATAGCGCAGCGGGTAAAGCTGCAACGGCAAATCTTCGGCTTTCCACTGCGCATAAGCCGGATTGTACGCTTCCGACTCAATCGATTTCAGGAGATGCCCGTAGCACCATGTCACGACGTTATCGGCTGATTCAAGATAGCCGTCTTTTTTCTGGAAATTTCCCCCTAACGCTTTGGCAATATCTTTCGCCACGGAAGGTTTTTCTGCGATAAAGAGTCTCATTAATTTATCCTTTGCATCTGATTAATTTGTGAGCACAGCGAATGGCACGCTCCTCTGAGAAGAATTGCTGCCAGTTATCTTCATTTACAGGCTCTTTAAACCTCATTTCTACTCCGTTAAAAGTGAAAATACCTTCCCGATTGAGGATGTTGGTTGCTATATCCCATTCTGCTACTCGCAAAAATGCTGTTACTGCGAAACTTGATTTCGCTGCAATTTTGGAAATTATACAATCATCAGACTTTATTAATGCTGCAAAGGGAACGATTTTTTGATACCCAAGCGAGATAACAGGGAGTGTATTAATAGAGAATAAACCAATTTGATGATAGTTGAGCGCAGTGTCGTCAATCGCAGCCAACAAAAATCCTTCTAATTCCTTTAACCTTTCACGGATATTCGAATGTGAAACGTCAGGGTTCAACAAATACCCTCCATAGCACAAATAAAAGGGAAGTTTAGATTCATCAAAACCGGATAGTTCTTTAATCTGATTTTTATGCCAATCTTTTAATAAAGAAAACTCGGTGGCATCCAGTAAAAAATTACGATTCTTACCATTGAATAGTGCATATTGCATATATTAATCCTGGAATTATCTTAAATAAAACAATGCATTGAAAACATTTATTTTTCCGCTCTGTCATGACCTCATAGTCAAACAGGGATTTTAAATTTTTCAGGGAGGTGTAAGAATTTTTTTCGTCCTTTTTTACCCTCTCATTTTGCCAAATTGTTTCATGATGTCGCTAACAGCAGCGGGGTCTGCTGTTGGGCAGCCGCCCAAAAAATATTTCCGTTTCATAAATGTTTTCCACGGGTCAAAACCGTGTCTACCAAATTTACTCAATGAGAAAAATTGACGCACTGCGTCGCTGCATTCGCTTTGATTATTGCCCTGTAATTTTCCGTACATGCATAGCACAACGGTACAGGGATCGCCTGAGTCAACTTTTTCATCAGCGAAAGCGGCGTGATTGGCTGCGAGTAATAATCCGATTGCCATAAGCTTGTTTTTTTTCATAATAAGCCTGTTGCTCAATAGCAAAATTAATTGTGACTTACAAAAAAACCAGCTATTGATGATAAAATCATCAATTTTTGAATTAAAAATGACCTATATAAGATTAAAAAATAACCTATTTTTGTGTTTTTTAGATGTATCTAACTTGTTTTTATTGAAAGCAGTTTTATTTCACTATTGAGCAACAGGCTTAATCTCTTTCCTGTTTTAGTCTGTTAAATGATGAACTTCGATTGTTGACTGGATGTGTGAAATTTATGCGTTTTTTAACTTTTTCCCTGTTTAATAAAGTGCCGTATCTTCTGTTCCCGTTTTTCCTGATAGCCTGTGATGAATCGCCCAAAGCGTCCTCTCCTGCACCATTAGCGCCTTACCGGATTGCGCTTGATGTGATGGGTAAGGATTTTCAGCAGGAGGTGTCAAATATGCAGATCCAGCAGGTGCTGTCTGGTGGAGAAAATCCAACCACTGCGACCGGTGAGTGTCAAGGTAGTTGTCGCCTCCGTTAACTCATGCAGCGGGAGTTCCCCGCTCAGGATTTAGCCATACTTCGTCCTGCCGACTCCAATTCCGCGTTTGACTTGACCAACGATGCGGATTTCGCATTTTGGCTGCCCCATAAACCGATTTACGCTGCGTCAGCAGCAGGCGGTCTTCGCCCCTGTGGCGCTGACCTGGCGTCACATACCGAATGGCGCTATGGAGATGCTCTTCGTTGTACCAGGCGACGAAGCTTTCCACCCAGGTTCGAGCCTCTTCCAGCGTAGCGAAGCCTTTTTCCGGCCACGCTGGTGAATATTTCAGCGTTTTGAAAAACGATTCAACATACGCGTTATCATTGCTCACGCGAGGCCGACTGTGCGATGGCGTTATCTTTAGTTCCGCAAGCTTTACCTGTAGCACCTGGGATTTCATCGGCGTACCGTTATCCGCATGCAGCACTAGCGGCTGCTGCCAGCAGCGCTCACTCAGCACCGTGCGCCCCAGCAATTCTGCTGCATTTTCTCCACTTTCAACGGTATACACTTCGTAACCGACGATTTTTCGGCTGAACACATCTTCTATCAGATACAAGTAAAACCAATGGCCTGCCGTCAGCGACTTCAGCCAGGTGATATCCCACGCCCATAGCTGGTTGGCTGCCGTCGCCTTCCAGGTTGATATTGCCTTGACGCCTAGGAATTTCAACGCCTAGGAATTTCAAAGATCCTGAGGCCGTATGAAATAGGGATCACAGTCGGTAAGATTTGCTGTTTTTTTCAGCACAAGAGGGAGTGAGATCATTATTTGTTGGCTAATCGACTGATTTTTGAACGAATTTGCTGAATTCAGGCAGATCTTCCCTGCATTACATCACGTAACGCATTCGCGCTATTTCCACTGCGTTAGCAACCAGATCCTTTGTTACCAGCCCATACAAGACCCGCTGATAGACCATTTTCCCGCCACACAGAATACATTTAAAAGGGTCCGTATTGAGCAGTGCTTGGCTGAGGCTGGAAAATGT
>NZ_NHNG01000809.1:0-1223 GCF_002287155.1 Arsenophonus sp. ENCA | reverse complement strand
AGGCAAACGGCTATAGGAGCCAGATTCAGCGTAAAGGCCATCGAAACAAACCGTTGTCCAAGACTCAGCAAGGGCGAAACCACAGGATTGCAAAGACTAGGGCACGGGTTGAACATGCATTTGCGGCGATGGAACAAATGGGTAGAAAACTGATCCGCACCATTGGACAGGTGCGCGCTAATTTTGCCATGACGATGATGGCAGCATGTTACAACCTAAAGCGGTTGGCGTACTTCCAGAGCGCGTGCATCGTGGCTTTCTGACGCCCAGAATGGGTCAAATGGCCCTAGCCAGGGCAATGTGCGATAGAATCAGTAACGTGATAATCAAAAAAAATCTAATTATTTAGAATGAAAGCCAAGGGTTAATTGAAAATCTTGAGTTTTTCGAGGTGCCCCTTTGTAGGTCTGATTGTAGCGGTGTTCTGGTGGTTAGGTAAAAAAGGGGCGCAGCAGCGGAAAAATGAGATTATCGGTGGGCGCTATCTGGCAAATTCGGTAAAAGAGATTAATCAGTTTTTAAAAGCCAAAGGCAAACTCTCATCGCTAAAAATCGGCGATTTACACCTGGTTGAAAACAGCGAACAACAAAATATTGGACTGCATGGCACCGTGGGAACAGGGAAAAGCACCGTCATTAATGACCTGTTAACGCAGGTAAGAAAACAGCGAAAAAGAGCGATTGTCTACGATAAAGGTAATAACTTTATCCCGCTTTTTTATCGGGAAGGGAAAGATATTATCTTAAACCCAATGGATGCACGTTGCCCGAACTGGGATTTATGGCGAGAATGCCAAGACCGCGCGGATTTTGAAACCTTTGCGCTGCCCTTATTCCCCGATGCGAAAAGTGGTGACCCATTCTGGCTGATGTCTGCTCGCCTGTTGTTTGTTGCCACCGCAGAGCATATGCGCTCACATCCTGACCGTTCGATTAAAAAATTATTACAGCGGTTATTGTCCATTTCTCTGGCTGAATTGTATGATTTTGTGCAGGGCACTGATGCGGCTAATCTGGTCGATGGTAGCATTAAACTAGTTGCTGAATAGAGACTTGCATTTTTTGTCACGCTATTGAGAATAAAAAGAGGTTTAACTTAGAGAATAAAGGTTTGAAATGATCAACAAAGAGCGGCTGTTACGAGATAATCGTTTATGTAAAGCAATCATTGGATTATCAGTCGAAGAATTGAAAAATTTAGCCGCTGAATTTTCAGCTTGTTA
>NZ_NHNG01000256.1:0-1251 GCF_002287155.1 Arsenophonus sp. ENCA | reverse complement strand
ATAGTAACAAACAAAGAGAATCCCACCCGTGAATACGTCAAATCTATCATGGATGCCCGTTGGTCTGTTGAAGTTTATCATCGAGAAGTTAAACAAAATTGTGGTATTGAACGCTGTCAGGCTCGCACGAGCCGAGCGCAAAGAAATCATATTTTTCTCGCTATTTCTGCGTGGTTTGAACAACATAAACGTCGTATATCTGAAAAAATAACCCTTTATCAACAAAATTGGGACGTAATCAAAAATGCTATTGCTGAGCACATCCGTGTTTTATTAGCGTACCCAAATTAGTTTTGTGCGAAACTCGTGTACTCCTGAGTCTAAAAAAATCTTGAATCAGCGAAAGAGCATGGTTGAACCTGTGTTTTCAGCATTGCGGGGAATTCAGGGTTTGGAACGTTTCCGGCGTAAGGGATTATTAGCGGTAAAGCTCGAATTTACCCTGCATGCAATGGCCTATAACTTATCAAGAGCGGTTGCTCTGATATTATGGATGATTTTCAGTCTATTATTTGTACAAACTAAAATCAGAAAAAGAGAAAATCTGCACGGTGGGATATTGTTGAAAAAAAAATTCCACCCCTTTTGCGACAGCCTCTCAACGGCCGCGCTTCGCTCTGTCGTCGTCGGTAAATCTCTTCCGGCGAACACCCTTGACACGCTTTTTCTATCCGGTACAGCTTCTGAATTAATCCTAAGGCCCAAATAGCTTTTCCTGCTTTGTTATTCGGCTGGGTTCGTCGAGCCTCTTCAAATTTACGGCGAGCATGCGCCATACAACCAACCAGTTGGGCTTTCGTGCTATGGTAACCGGCGTAGCCATCAACTTGCAGATAGTCCGTATAGCTCGCCAGGAATTCGCTGGCGCAACGCCCGCTGCGGGAGTCCTGGTAGTCGTAGATAACCAGGTGCGGCGTGTTATCTTCCGCGTTCCGCACATCACGGCCGGTGCCATACAGCCATATATAACTTTGACGACTTTCCTGGCTCAATACGTTAAGCGGGGTCTCGTCGGCGAAAATTGCCAATTCCCAAACGAAATGCAACAAAGTAAATCCTTGGTCATACATAGATAAAATTACTGTAATGACCCCATAAGAGATACTGTTGTATGAAGGGAAAACATTTGAACTTACATGAGCGTTTTTATATCGAAAAACGAATAATTGACGGTGTTACTCAGGCCACTATTGCTAGAGAATTGGGGCTTTCTCGTTCAACTGTCAGCAGGGAACTCAAACGTAATACTGA
>NZ_NHNG01000488.1:0-1252 GCF_002287155.1 Arsenophonus sp. ENCA | reverse complement strand
ACCTAAATTCTATTTACCCTGTTTATCGCTCGGTTTATCTTTTTCATTAATTTATTGTTATGTTACTGCTGCGCCTTTTATTTTTATGCTCAAATTTGGTGCCAGTGCCTCAATATTTGGTATCTACTCTGCTATTATTGGCCTCGTCTTACTGGCCGGCGCATTTTTATCAAGTAAATTACTACGAAAATTTAGCGCCACAAAAATTTTATCCATGTGGCTAAGATCACTACAAATATTGATAATTCTATTTATTCCAATATTTATCTACCAAAATAATACCATCACTTTTTTTGCATTCTTTGCCATCATTATGTTTACTGGTGGGTTATTTGAATCTCTAGATACCTATTTAACAATGAGTAGCCAAAAAAATAGTTTGGGAGCAACCTCAGCGTTAATGGGTTCAGCTTCTTTAGTTATTCCTTCTATAATCGGTGGGATAGGTAGCTTCTTAATTGAAATGAATTTATATCTATGGATGGTTTATATTTTAATTTTAGTGGCTAGCATGGCGTTAATGCTAACTAAATATAAGAAATTATAAATTTATGGCTCAGTTGAGTTTATCTTAACTGAGCAATTTGATTTTAAAATTCACCATGTGTTAGCTCGATCAATAACAAGATAAAAAACTTTTGCAAATAACACATTGATGCCAGCTGATTGTATCAACAGATAAAAACCACCATCATTGATCAACGATTAACATTATTTTATTTGCTAGTTTGCTGCTATATAGATTCGATTATAATAAAAGTTTTTTATGAAAGTATTTAGCCCTTATTTACTATATTTTCATATTTTAATTAAATAAAGAATCGTCATAATGCCATCCATAAACTCATTCCCTTCATCACCTCACTGGCTATTAACTACATCAGATCCTACCCAGCGCCAAAAAGCAGAAAGCGAAAATATAGCAAAGGAAAAGCTTGCGACGAGTAGCAAAAAAACACTAACAAGTTTGCTACTACAAGACCATGAAACAGCTCAAATTTCATTGTCAAATAGCGCTCCCAAGCATGATAATGGTATTACTGCTCTTGTTAATCAATCGCTTTATCAAACCAAACCTATTCTATCCCTTACTGCTAATGATTTTAATAAACTCGTCTATGATGAACAGAGTCAACAATTACGTTGTCTATAGGACTTACGCAAATAGCATAATAATTGTAGGCTTTTTGAGCTGCTGACAAAGATAATCATCGAGCAATCCTCGCTTAATACGATAAAGCGTTTTGCCTGT
>NZ_NHNG01000320.1:0-1299 GCF_002287155.1 Arsenophonus sp. ENCA | reverse complement strand
AGGTTTAACGCTCATTGATGAGAAGTACAAAAATGAGGAGTCATTGCGGAAAAACTGGGAAGCAGGGATTAAACGAGGGTTTATAAACTTCGAACAACAGGCGTCTGATGCTTATGGCAATGTCGCCAATGTTACCCAGTTTGCCTTTGAGGGAATGAGTCAATCATTGACTGATTTTTTGGTAACAGGGAAGGCTAATTTTGCTGACTTTACCAAATCATTACTTGAGATGATTGTGAAGATAATGACGCAAATGGCGATGCTTCAGGCCATGAAAGCGGCTTTTGGTGGGCAAACAGGCGGAGTTGGAGGAGCGATTGCTAATATTTTTGGTTTTTCATCAGGCGGATATGTGGGCAGTGGGGGTAAATATGACCCGAAAGGTATCGTTCACGGTGGGGAGTTTGTATTTACCAAAGAAGCGACTCAGCGGCTAGGTATTGCTAACCCGTATCGCCTGATGGATGGAAGTAAGCGAGGTTATGCGTCTGGCGGATATGTGAGCACATCTTCAACGCCCATGTACGGCATGCAACCCGTAGCAAACGGTGTTAGTGTCAATTTAGGCGGTATTCATGTTGACGGTCAACCGCAGCAGTCCAGCCTTTCCAATGTCGATATGCGCGCAGCGGAGCAATCCTTAACCCAGAAAATCAAATTGGTTTTAGTGGCAGAGAGTCGAGATGGGGGTGATTTGCATAAAATTATCAAGGCAGTCAATGGGCGCGGTTATTAGTCGACGAACGGATTTTTGATAGAAAAAAATTTCACTTTTGTTATGCTTGGCATCAATTTAAATTAATTAATTGTTAGCCGAACATAAAATCAAAGGAAAAACAATGAAAAAAACGTTACTGTTCTTAATCCCGACACTATTTTCTGGCGCAGTAATCGCAAAGGGTGGTGAGAGTACGCTCTCTTTTGGGTATTTGAATGTCAAGTCTGGTKGAGAGAAAATATTAACTGAGAAAGCGGATACAACAAAACCAGATCCTGAAGGAATTGCAACAGTTTATGCTGATGGTTATTCAAAAGCTGGGGGAGCATTTGTACGTTATCGCTATGAATTTAGTGATGATTGGGGGGTTATCAGTTCATTTGCTTATTCGAAAACAGATTATAGCACACCGATTACTTTGAATGTTGACAAAAATACATCAAAACATACTTCGAATGTTAAAGGAGACTATATCACGAGTTTCGCAATCTCCAAAAAAGAAGTATAAATTTAAAAACAAGAAAAAATTAGGATGTTCATATTTTGTCCGGTTATCCATGCATTAAAGATATCTATAAAAC
>NZ_NHNG01000621.1:0-1360 GCF_002287155.1 Arsenophonus sp. ENCA | reverse complement strand
TTCCCGAGGAAGATCAAGGGGTACTTTTGACTATGGTTCAGCTACCACCTGGTTCAACCCAGGAACAAACAGTCGCAGTGCTTCATGATATTGACCAATATTGTCGCACCAAAGAAAAAGCGAATGTTAAATCTGTCTTTACCGTAAGTGGCTTTGGCTTCGCAGGACAGAGACAAAACATGGGGCTTGCTTTCGTCGTACTACAAGATTGGAAAGAACGTCATAGTGCTGAAAGCCATGTTTCTAAAATTATTAATCGTGCCAATCTTGCCTTTTCAAAAATACAAGAAGCTATCATCTTCTCTTTCAATATCCCTGCTATACCTGAACTAGGTACTGCCAGTGGTTTTGATTATGAACTTGTTGATCAAGGTAATTTAGGCCATGAAAAATTAATGGCTGCTCGTAATCAACTACTAGGGCTTATCGCTCAACATCCTGATATATTGCAAAATGTCCGTCCTAACGGGCAAGATGATACTTCTCAATATCGTTTTTATATTGATCAACAGAAAGCGGAAGCATCAGGTGTTTCTATCAATGATATTAACGCAACGTTAAGTACCATGTTTGGCGGCATCTATGTAAATGACTTTATTGATCGTGAACGCGTTAAAAAAGTTTATGTACAAGCCAATGCCCCATTCCGGATGTTGCCCGCTGATATTGAAAAACTTTATGTCCGCAATAATCAAGGAAAAATGGTACCTTTTTCTGCATTGATTGATCATAGCAAAGATCCATGGCTATATGGTTCACCACGTCTGGAACGCTATAATGGTTTACCTGCAATGGAAATCCAAGGTTCTGCGGCACCAGGGAAAAGTACCGGTGATGCCATGCTATTAATGGAGCAACTTACTGAAAAATTACCTGAAAGTATTGGTTATGAATGGACCGGTATGTCTTATCAAGAACGTCTTTCTGGCAATCAAGCACCTGCTTTATATGTAATTTCTCTTATTGTCGTCTTTCTCTGTTTAGCCGCTTTATATGAAAGTTGCTCAATTCCTTTTTCTGTTATGCTAGTTGTACCATTAGGAGTTATTGGGGCATTACTCTTCACTTCAATTCGGGGATTAGAAAATGACGTTTACTTTAAGGTAGGTTTATTAACAACTATTGATCTATCTGCCAAAAATGCCATTTTAATTGTTGAGTTTGCTAAAGACTTAATGGAAAAAGAAGGAAAAGGATTGATTGAAGCGACGCTAGATTCTGTCAGAATGCGTTTACGACCTATTTTAATGACATCATTAGCATTCATGCTTGGCGTTTTACCGCTCGTTATTAGTAACGGTGCAGGTTCAGGCGCGCAAAACTCTGTAGGTACCGGTGTACTTGGAGGAATGATTGCAGC
>NZ_NHNG01000246.1:0-1388 GCF_002287155.1 Arsenophonus sp. ENCA | reverse complement strand
TCATTGATGTATTAAAACAACAAATACAGACCACAAAAGAAAAAATAAGAAATCATATTAATAGCGATCCTGATTTAAAGAAAAACAAAGCGTTGCTGGAAAGCATACCTGGAATTGGTGAAATACTGAGTGCGAGTTTACTGGCTTATATCGGTAATATGTCAAAATTTAGCAACAGTAAAGAAGTCGTGGCCTATGTTGGTCTTAACCCAAAACTGCATGAGTCTGGTTTATTTAAAGGACGTAGTCGCCTATCAAAACGAGGTCATACAGAGCTCAGAAAAGCATTATACATGCCGGCTTTATCTGCCATTTCCTGTAACCCTATAATAAAAGCACAGTGGCAGCGGCTCGTATCACGTCACAAAGGAGGTAAAGTAGGCATCTGTGCGGCAATGCGAAAATTACTCCAATTAGCTTATGGTGTCTTAAAATCTGGCATCCCCTTCGATGAGAATATAGCTCTTGTATCATGATAAGAAAGACGGTATCTGATGTTGGCCGGTTACTTTGGCTGGCAGGGATATCAAACCCATCGGGAAACGTTACGTCAGGCCGCGATACGGGCGGCATGGCGGGCACAGCAACAGGTGCAAACCTCCCCGGCGCTGCGCTCGCCGTGGCATGACACACCGCGATTGATGCCGTTTATCAGCGCCTGCGCCGAACGCTGGCAAAAAATCCCGCTTTCGCTGGCAGGCTGGCGCTTTAAAGAGGCGCAGTGCGTACAGGAAGGCACATTACGGCTGGCGTACAGCAAACCCGCTGGGGCCACCGTGGGCGATTTCGCTTACCGGGTGAAGCAGGTTTACGCCGGGCAAACGACACCGTATTTCAATTTACCCGGTCAGGGCGACACCGGCGGGTTTAGCCAACCGGTGACCTTCACCATCTCGCCGGATACGCGCGCCTTGCCGGAGGCGGATAATCAGATACAGCGATTAACCACCTTTGCGCAGCGGATGCGCTTGCCGATTAACCTACAGGAAGAGGATAACCGTCAGGTGAGCGCTAACGGCGAAGAGCGGATTTTGCCGTGGCGCCGTTTTAGTTTTTCACTGGAAACCACCATCCCCCCCACCCTGCTGTTTGATGAACTGGACGATCTGGGTTTACGCCTGCACGTCATCACGATCACGCTCAATCAGGGACGTTTAAGTTACCGGATGGAAGGAAAATTATATGCAAAATCATAAACGTGCTCTGTTTATTGCGGCGTGGGTAAGCACAGCAGCTTATGCCGAAACACCGCCGGTAATGGAAGAATACACCCTGCAACGGCTAGGGCAGATACAGGCCGAAACCGTCCTGCTGGAAGCCAAAGCCGCCCGCGCCCGCATTGAGGCTGTCGCAAAAGCTCATGTTATCGATTAAAATTTGCTTTATTC
>NZ_NHNG01000336.1:0-1405 GCF_002287155.1 Arsenophonus sp. ENCA | reverse complement strand
ATAGTAACAAACAAAGAGAATCCCACCCGTGAATACGTCAAATCTATCATGGATGCCCGTTGGTCTGTTGAAGTTTATCATCGAGAAGTTAAACAAAATTGTGGTATTGAACGCTGTCAGGCTCGCACGAGCCGAGCGCAAAGAAATCATATTTTTCTCGCTATTTCTGCGTGGTTTGAACAACATAAACGTCGTATATCTGAAAAAATAACCCTTTATCAACAAAATTGGGACGTAATCAAAAATGCTATTGCTGAGCACATCCGTGTTTTATTAGCGTACCCAAATTAGTTTTGTGCGAAACTCGTGTAAGAAAATAATGCTATTTATCGAATCGTTACACCGATGCTACTACTGTCCACTGAAAAACACCCGTTTGGTGGATGATTCATGCGGTATAAATCCTTATCGTCACGTGGATTCTCTCACTTGGAACAAAGATGAACTGATCCAAGGAAAAACGATAAAGATTAAAGGGTTTCCAAAAATGCATAAGGTGAAAATGTTCCGGGTTGTAGTGTCTACACACCGCACGGATTTTGTCGTGACTAACGACCTTTCTCAGGATACCACCTCAGGCACACACCAAGTGTGTGGCTGGCGATGGAAAGTTGAGCAATTTCACCGTGAAGCAAAACAACTCACTGGACTCGAAAAATGCCAATGTCGCAATGCTCGGATACAACGCAATCATATTGCATGTGCTTTTTTAGTCTGGACCCGATTAGCTCAAATTGCTCGAAGTACAGGCAAAACGCTTTATCGTATTAAGCGAGGATTGCTCGATGATTATCTTTGTCAGCAGCTCAAAAAGCCTACAATTATTATGCTATTTGCGTAAGTCCTATTATGGATAAAAAAACCGATGACTGAGCAGGAATAGTTAATTCGTCCTAGGGATAGGATTTAGTGAAAAAGAGATTATTTGCTATATGGTTTGCTGTTTTGTTGCGGTAACATCGTTGCCGTTGTGTGTTAGTTAACAGCAACATTTTCCCTGGTGTTGGCCAGCCTTGCGCTGGTCTTTTTTAATAGCTGAACGTTTACCTTTCGGTATTACTAATTTAAGTGGTATAAATTCAGGTGGGATAATAACTATTTGCTTTAGACTATTTCTTCAATGTGTCGAGAAATACCCCCAAATAAACAATGAGTGCTGGCACTATCATAATGCCGATAACCAGTAGCTCTTGTCCGCCTAAATGAATATTGCCTAGTTCACCACGTTTAAACCTTATTTGTGGGTCAATGACGGCATCGGCATGTGCAAGATGTCCCACTAACATTTCAAAGGCAAACGCTGCACTGATAAACAATAATGTTGTGATTAATAGTTTAATGATGTTAAGTTTCATGGTTAAACCTTTGTGAAATTAGCTTATTTCTTAACGCAAATCGCTTTGGC
>NZ_NHNG01000631.1:0-1406 GCF_002287155.1 Arsenophonus sp. ENCA | reverse complement strand
AATAAAATTAAAGATAGGCATCACTTCATCCTTTTTGCCTAAATAGGTAAATGGCCAGGATTGCGATTCGGGATGGATCCCATCGGCGGATACCTGCTTGTAGCCATCACCAAATTCCACTTCTTTGATTCTATGTCGGTATTCGCCCGTTGGGCTGTCTTGAATTTGAGTTCGCCATTTAAATTCATCCATTAACTTGACTCCATAAAAAAAGCCACCTGAGCAGTGACCTGTAAATTACACGATGATTGATTTATTACGAATTACCACTCATTGGGCAGTGACAACAATTTGTCTTTACGGATGATTAAGTACCCTGCACGATGAGCCAACTCCATAAAAGAGTCCAGTGTTAACAAATGCTCATTTTCGAGCACCATGTCAGTGCGAAAAATTTGATTATTTTTTATCGTGATCAAAATTCTACCACTTTCGCCTGATAAGCGATTAAGCACCGATAATTTATCTTCTTTTTTCTTGACTTCTCCAGTCGTCCAATACTCATAGAGAACATCGTCGCACTCTTCTTGATACTGAATAACTTTGTCACGGATTTCTGACTTAACTTTGTTTGGGCTGATGGTTGCCAACCACCCAGCAAGTTTACGGAGAGCCAAGCAAATCATTGATTGTTGACCACCTTTTGTAGGTATAACGATTTCCGTGATACCTTTGCTAAAGCGTTGTTTTAATTTCTCAAATTGTGATTGCCAGGCTAACCCCATACCCTCAACGATGGGCTTCATGGGTACATACGGTTCATTGTTGTAATTTACAACGTACAAATCATCACCATAAAATGAGACATTAATWGTAGAAATGGCGTTACTCATGCTGCCACCCCCACGCTTAACAGTTTTGCCAATTTAGCAATCCCTTTTGGTGTGATGCGAACCTGTGTTTTAGTTTCATCAACTCCATCATTTCGGGTAATCGTTGTCACTTTATGCTCAATCAACCCCTGTTGAATCTTGTCCTGATAACCAATCCACGGGCTACCTAATCGTCTGTAAATCCATTTATTTTCACTCAGAAAATCAAATAGCTGTTTGGGGCGTATTTGTAGTTGCTTGGCTGTATCAGTCACACACATAGCACCATCGGATTTAGCGATGCGTTCTAAGGCAGCTACATCGGGTTTCATTTCTGCTATTTGATGGTCACGATCAAGGATTTTTTCACTATAATTTAGCAACAAGCCTCTCATCACAGCTGGATCATTTAATACAACCATAGGGTCTATGGCAACAGGCGCTAATTTGCCTGCTTTAAAATCTAAAAAAGTTTGATTAACTTTGATACGAAAATCAGGACGTATCCATCCAGCATATTCATAGCAATAATTTCATGGGCAAACGTTCCACCATTCTTGCCCTCAAAGCTAACTAGACAAATTTGTCCAGTTT
>NZ_NHNG01000630.1:0-22312 GCF_002287155.1 Arsenophonus sp. ENCA | reverse complement strand
TAAAGCTCGAATTTACCCTGCATGCAATGGCCTATAACTTATCAAGAGCGGTTGCTCTGATATTATGGATGATTTTTAGTCTATTATTTGTACAAACTAAAATCAGAAAAAGAGAAAATCTGCACGGCGGGATATTGTTGAAAAAAAATTCCACCCCTTTTGCGACAGCCTCTTAGGGGGCGGGAGCGCAGAAATACGCTCTTGCTACCCGACTGACTGAAAGCCTTACTTAATGATTTAGCAATCTGTCCGCCACGTTCAGCCACTTTTTCTAAGCCTTTCTCCACACCTCCAACTAATTGTTTGCCAATCTGTTCAGCGACCTGCTGACCAACTTGCTTAGCAATAGTTGATATTTCTTGTGATTAATTTTTAACCACGGCTTCAGCTAATTTCGGCGCCGCTTCTTTCATAGCTTCGCCCGTTGTTTTGGCTATCGCTCTGGTCGCCGATATCGCACGCCCAGCCTGGAAAATATCTAACGCCATCGCAACAACTTCAGCACCCAACTGAACTTTACCGGCTATATCGGCAACTTCCTGGCATTTGTCTTTATCTGCACCTAACAATATTGCCGTTTCTGCTGCAGCTTTGACCATTCCTGCAATACCAGCAGTTAAATAAGATGCACCACTGGCAATTTCTAATGAACCACCAACCACATCACCAACCGCGAGCCGAGCAGCACCTTCAACCAGTTTGAGTGCACCATAAACAGCCTCTACCGCGCCAACAATCCAATCAAAAATAGCAGCAAAAATACCGCCTCTTTGCGCTTTTTCCGATTGCTCAATTTGTTTGGCTAGTTGCTCTTGAAACTCTTTTACCCGTTTATCACGTAAAAATGCTTGGGTATCGGTCATCAATTGGCTAGCTTTCGCTGCCGAATTCGCCGTATCACCAAATATTTTTAAGCTCAGGTTGGCGGCCAGTAAAATCATATCGTTAATGGATGCCTTTAATGGATGCCTTTTCGATTTGATCTAGTGTGGCACCATCATCAGCTTGTAAAGCATGCAATATACGGGCAAAAGCCTGTTGTGCTTGTTGATGACTAACGACGCCATTTTTTTCATCACGATCCACATTCAACGAAACATAGGTTGGCATAGACCATTCGGGTAAACTGGCTTTTTCAACCGGATGGCTATTATGAACATGAGGATTTTGGATATCCGCTGTATTAATGGATGAAGTAACACTCATGTTATTCACGGCACATTTCTCCCATTAAATAAGCTAATTGTTGGTTGGCATTTTTTCTGACTTCTGGCCATTGCGCAGCCGGCAAACAACGGCATATCCTTAACGCAGCACGAAAAGACTTTTCTGCATATTGACGATTGCCAAGTGCCAGATAACTGATGCCAGCAAAGTAAGGACTACGGGGATCTTGCAAACGATTCATACCCGCACGACCAAAACAAAAAATAGCCTCTTCATGTTCATGCAGTTGTTGGCAACAAGTTGCTAAAGCATAAACGTATTCAAAATTGCCTTGATTGAGTCGCATCAGTAAGAAAAAAATTCGCTTGGCACCCTGATAATCGCCATAAGTCATCAGTTGCATCGCGTAGCGGTAAAGTAAATCAAGATCCTTTTGATCAACATTTGCCAGACAACTCAGCGCTCCACCTTGCTGAACAAAATCAAGTAAAGTGGCAAAATCTTTATTATCCATTGCTGCCTCCCTAACGAATGTTTTGGGCAATCGATTTATTCATTTCTGCCAACATAGTTTGCATACTATTGATTAAACTGACTGTCACATTGTAGCCTTGCATCACTTTTTGCAATTGCAGTTGAGATTGAAAAACAAAATCGGAAGCACGGTTCGATACTGTTTCCAGCGCTGCTTTAACCGAGCCTAGCTTCCCTTGGTCTAAACCACCGGCCGCCGCCAATACATCAGCAATATGCTGCATATGTTCACGACTGATCTTTTGATAGGAACGGGAGCCTACTTCAGGCAATCCCCAGATATAATCACTACAACGTTGTCCATCAACTTTAATACCATGTTCATCCATATAGCGAACAACATCCTGCCAACTGGCTGACTGCATCCCATCTGCACCTGATTCAGCGATTTTTTCACGTAATTTAGCCAATAGAGCCGCGGTAGGATCGTTTTGTTGCAGGAAATCATCAATCGACATGCCATCGACAGTGACACCATGATTTCTCATATAGTCGATAACGTCAGGCGGCAATTTTTCCAGTGCTTTATCGCCTTCTTTGGCAATTTTGGCGATGATATCATCGACTCGATTACACGAGTTTCGCACAGGCATATAAAATTCTAAAAATGGCTTAAAAGCAATGATTAATCTGCAAGTTACTAAAAAACATAAATTTTCTTAAATTACAATAAGTTGTATTTGATTTATAAGGTTTTGACTATTTATATATCATGCTGAATTAAACTTAAAAATAGAGCGTTTTTTTATTGGTGCGAAACTCGTGGATTAGCCATATCTTGCGCATCACGTGCCATTTGTGACTTAATTTGCATCTGGTTATATTTCAATTGCGCCATATCAGAAAGTAAATTCATAAATAAAGAACCGCGATCCCGCCGGATATAACATAATCTCCACTGTTGGGATTACTGTTATTCACTTGTCCCTTATTAACAGACAAAGCCTCTCTAATGCCGCTGGTTAAATGGATCATAGCGACCTCCACTTTTTAATTTGTTAACGTTATTTGTTAACGGTTAGCACTATTTATTAACGGATATTTTGGGCAATCGATTTATTCATTTCTGCCAACATCGTTTGCATGCTATTAATTAAACTGACCGTCACATTATAACTTTGCATCACTTTTTGCAGTTGCAGCTGAGATTGAGAAACAAAATCAGAAGCACGGTTTGATACTGTTTCCAACGCCGCCTTAACTGCCTGTAGTTGACCTTGATATAATTTGTCACCATGTTTGCTTATATAATCATCGATTGACATACCATCAATGGTAATACCGTTTTTACGCATATAGTCGATAACAGCTTGAGGAAGCTCACCGGTTGCTTTATGACCTTTTTTAGATACCTCAGCAATGATTTCATCAACCTGATTAGCCATATCCTGGGCGCTACGTGATACATCTGATTTATGCTGCATTTGCGCATATTTTTGATTGGCAACATCAGATAACAAACTCATAAATATATACAGAACCGCAATACCGCCGGATAAGACTGAATCACCATATATTGCGGAGGTATCTTTAATGCCCATTTAAAGATCCGGAATTGACAGAATAATTACCTGATGTGTTTAAGACTTGAGTAGACATAATTTAGCCCTCATAACTAAATATAAGATTTAAAAGTTTTCTTTTTTATATTTACTTCGGTGTTTGAGTCTAACGATGTATTATTTACTTCATCAGGCTCATGACTAATTGATTTAAAAGTTTTCTCTATAACTTTAAAATTTTTTTCAAGAGAATTAATCTTAGCAAGAATATCCTTTTGGCATTTATCAATACCCTCTGGAAATGCTTGTGCTAATTTCTTTAATTTATTTTGTGCGGTTGTATTATGGCTAGATTCTTCAGTTAATTGTTTAATTTCTTGTTGCAAAGATTCAAACTCTTTCATTTGCTCAAATAACAATGAACGGCGAAAATCTAAATCCGATATTAATGCTTGAATGTCATTAAACATAATTATTTCCTCTGGTTAAAAATTTTTTATAATAAAAATAAATTTATAAAAAATAGAAAAATAAATATTTATTTAATTTTGCTTTTTATATCGTTGCGCTAAAATATTAATAACCTGTTTTGCTGCTTCTACCGCCTCCAATAATGCCAACGAAGATTTCGCATCATTTTGGGTTAGACTTTTTTGGCAGTCATTTAATTGCTGTAAATAAATTGCCTGATATTCTGATTGTTGCTTTAAATTCTCTTCCAATTTTGTGATACATGTCATATGACCCCCTAAAAAGAAAATGGAATATGCACAGAATTACCATCACGATTTAAATCTAATCCAGTAAAATCGATGTAACTAACAACGTAACCATTATCCAACTGGCTATTATATTTAAGTCGTATACCGTTACTTAACTCAACAAAAGGTGCTTTGCTATTACCTCCATAACTGACAACCTGGCCAGGTAGATAATCACTTAAATTTTCGCGAACAGGTATATTTTCAATTCTTACATTCATATGCTGCCCCGTTGCAGCGGAAAGTGAAGCAGCTAGCTGATATATTTTTTGTTCTTTATTTGGGTCGTTCAAACCAGTGATGATGATGCTGTCTTGGCGAGATTCAACCATCAATCCACTTAATAACCCTTTACTCCGTAATGTATCGATTAATTGCTGACTAAAACCACCAATCGCATTGTTTACCTGCCAATGACGTAAGCCATTTAACTGTCCCAGCTGTTGGGTAACATTATCCCATTGCTTGCCCGACTGGATGGCGCCTGAAATAAGAATATCGCCTGCTTCTTTACCAGTTGTCACTTTTGCATGCAAATAACCATTAGCGACCAGAACTGACTGCACATTTGCTACAAGTTGATCAATACAGACGGTTTTGTCACGAAAACGAATACCATGAAATTTCAATTCGCTTTCTAGGCGCGCCAAAGCGATAAAATTTTTACAATAACCACTCAACGTTAACCCACCATTACTATCCCATTGTGACTGTATCTCTACCAATTCAGGTGCCAACAGTTGCTGTTTTAACCAAATCTGAGGATCAAACAGAGTGGCTGATGATGGTGGTAATAACAGTACAAATAAACTAGCCAGCAAGATAAAGAGTGAAAATCCGCCCCACAGTAATAAACTCCATTTAGTTTTACCGGCCAGTTTGGCTTCAGGTAACGGGCGCCATTGTAATGATTCATCCGCCCGTCCAACCATAAAACCGATACCTGCTAGCACAATGGCTTGGTTTAGCGGAAATGTCATCGGGCCAGTATGCATCCCACCTTCAACTAATACCGTCATCGGCTGATTCAGCGTAATACCCTGTGGCTGTACCGTCAGTGACAAAGAGGAATGACCTGCTAATGGTGCAATAATGTCACCATCGATGCCCATGGTCAGATCGCCTTCAGGCAGAAACAATTCTCGCCCTTGCATCGGACCATTTAACCATAGCAATTTATAATCGCTAGCCATGATTAACCTCCTTGATTGATAGGCTCTGCTTTAATTAAAAACAGACGTATCACACTCTGTTTGCTACGATCTTCACTCCTGAATAAACCGCCAATCAATGGCAAATCCCCTAATAATGGAATCTTATTTTGCACCGTTTGGTCTTTATCTTGAACAAAGCCACCGAGTAATAAACTTTCACCGGTATTCAGTGTTGCTTGCGTTGCTATCTCTGAATTCTGTACTTGCGGTAATGGTTCACTATCATTAATCGCCTTCGCTTGCTGACCATCTTCAATATTGAGCGATAACATCACTTTTTTGCGACCATTGCTATCAATCAGTCTGGGAGTGACACGAAGTAATGAGCCAGCAGTTACCGATTCCAGTTTTGCGACCTTATCACCCTGTAATTTAGTATAAAAAGTGATATTTTTATCTAACACGGCTTGAACATTATTAAGCGTTACAACCGATGGGCGAGAAAGTATTTTCGCCTTAGAAGTTTTCTCTAATGCATTCAGGCGCACCATAAAATTGCCGGTATTGCCAATGACAGTTGAAAAATTATCACTGCCTGATGTACCTTGGTTAAAAGAAATCGAGCCGCCACCAATTTTGGCATTTGCCGACCAGTCAATACCTAACTGATTAAAATCTGATGCATCTACATCAATAATCGATACAGAGACTTCAATCATGGTTGGTGCGATATCAAGCTGTTTAATTAACGTGCTATAAAGCCCCATATCGTGCTTATTACTGCTAACTACTACCGCATTCTGCCTTGGATCGGCGGCAAATGACGTTATATCTTGTTGTGCATTTACGCCACTGGCATTAGTTTGATTCATCTGTTTTAGGACACTAACGATGCCTGGCACGGTTACATTTTGTTTACGATATTGATAAATGGTATCCGTTGCAGAAGCATATTTAAGCGGAAAAATGCGAATTAAGCGCTGCGTTTGAATGTTTTGTTTTGCTTCTTGATCAACCTGATTAATAAATCGGGTTACTTTATTAATACAATCTGGAACACCATAAACCTGTAGCGCATTTAATCCATTAATCGATTTAACTTCACAACTATTTTTATCTAAAAAACCGGCTTTTCCCATATAGTTCAGCGCACGTTCACTTGATAAAGCACTAAGAGAAACGATTTGATTGTTCATTTCCTGTGCTTTATAAGCATGTAATACATCACCATCGTAATACCAAACTAAGCCATACTGGTGCGCTAAAAATACCAGAATTTCCTGCGGTGTTTTATTTTCAATTCGGCCACTGAAGATATCTTGTATCTGTGCACTAATATCCATAGGAATACCATAAGAATTACCAATATCTCTTATTACCGATGCAAGCGGTGTGCCACGACTCACATAAACGAAGAGGTCACTGTCCTGCCAATGGATGGAAGAAATTGATGCCGCCTGTGCAACCGTTGTGGTTAATAAAAATAAGCAACAGAGTTTATTTTTCATCTTTTTATACTCCGATAGCGCAATGGTGGTGATGCCACAGGTTGACACAAACCTTCTTCCAAAAATTTAGCGAATGCCAGATGACTACAAATAGATTGAATAAGGAGATTATCATCAATATCTTTATCGTAGGCTTGCCAGAGCACCCAATAAGAGTGTCGATAATCTAGCCCCATATTCCTTCCTTCTGGGCAGCAAACAATCACTAAACTTGCTTGTTGATACCAAATTTTGCTGTCGGGCGGTATTATCTGAACACCAACTGTGGCACCAAAAGAAGATGATAACCAATTTGCATTTCTGCCCGCACAAATTGCGTTCCAATCGCTTTCTGTTTTTTCAACAACTTCAAACAGTCCAGTTGCTGTAAATCTTTTTATCATCGTCTTGTCACCTTTTTTATCTGTTAATAAGTATGAGTAATACAATATCTTTGGCGTATCAGGTAAATACCTTAATCTCATAGTTACCTAAACAGATTAAAAATAAATAGAGAAATTAGAGTAGATTCTTAACCACAATTTGCGTTATTGTTAATAAATTGTATGTGTGTCTATGTGCATACGTTCTAGGATAAGAGAGTAATTATGAATACACATTGGTGTTCATCCTTAGTGACTAAACTCACCTTTGCCTTTATTTCGGTACTCATAAGTTTATGGATACTTATTGAAATAAATTTTTATAACAATATTTATAGTGGTGCCATACAACATATTCTTATGACCTATCACCAAACGAGTGAAATTCGGGCTCATTTGAATCGCAAACTATTTCAACAGTCAATTACTGACATTCAGCAATTGGAACGCCGTATTAGTGAATCGCAGTTTGAATGCCTACATTTTCCAGACAAAAATGAACTAGTTGCCCGCCAAATTAATATTGGCAGTCATCCGATGAAAACAAATATGACTAATCTATGGGCGCTACAAACTTTTGGCACGTCAGGTCAACAAAGATATATTGATACTTTTATTATTGAACCCGGTAAGAGTATCGCTATTTATGCGCTATCCACTATAGAACGTAATAATTTAACCAAACGAATAGCTGAAATTACCGCATTAGCTAAGCAACCAACAACAGATGGTTTTCGTTGGAGTGAGCCATTTTATGATACCGTTAGCAAACGTGCTTATGTACTGATGAGTTACACGCCGCCATCGCAAAAACCTAATCATCAACAAGTCGGCTTTGTGATTGATATCAATGATATGTTAGATGTTTCTAATATTTATCATGCCAGCGATATCAACTTTTTCCTTACTCCCAAAGGCGTTTTATCATTTAACGATGAGTTAAATATTTCTAAGAATGAGATGGCCGATATTAAAATGTTAATACCAACTTATACTCATCTGTTGGGATCGCTTTATGGGATCGATATTGGCAATTATTATGCCATATCAGAACAAATCGATGGCCCAAATTGGCAGCAAATCACATTAATACCGAAGGATCGTATTAAGCAAATTGCATATACTCCTTTTCTCCATGAATTGAAATGGTCATTGTTATCATTTGCTATTATGACCATTGTGATGTTGTGGATTTTGTTGCAGTACCTGGCAAAACCAATTCGCAATTTTGTTAATATTATTAAACAAGATGTTCAGCCGACCTTTAGTCGCCGTTTACCTGAGTCTCGTAAAGATGAACTTGGTGATATTGCTCGCGCTTATAATACGTTACTTGATACTATCAAACATAGTTATGATGAATTAGAAAATAAAGTTGCAATTCGAACCATTGAACTGACTGAAGCCAAACAATTGGCCGAGCGAGCTACAGCGCGCAAAAGTGAGCATCTTACCACTATCAGCCATGAACTACGTACGCCACTTAATGGCATCACAGGATCGTTAGAATTATTGCAAACTACGCCGCTTTCCGAAAAACAAGCTAATTTACGCAATACCGCCTATACCTGTGCTAAATCGTTGCTCAGTATTATTAACAATATCTTAGATTTTTCTCGTATTGAAGCCGATCAGGTTGAATTAAATCTTCGCCGCTACCCGATCCTAAAAATTGTCGACGATGCGATGGTCACCATTCAGCCCCATTTAATAGATAAACCGGTTAAATTACACTGCATAGTCAATAATGATGTGCCAGAATCTTCGAATTTAGATTCATTAAGAGTGCAGCAGGTTTTAGTTAATCTTCTGGGAAATGCGGCAAAATTTACTGAACAAGGGCATATTATACTGACGATTAAAGTAGAAGAAAATCAGCTCTGTTTTTATATAAAAGATACCGGCCCGGGGATAAAAGAAGAGGATCAGGCGTGTATATTCCAACCTTTTGTGCAGTCATCACATTCTAAAGTTGGCACAGGGCTTGGTCTTTCCATTTCTGAAAAAATCGCCATTATTATGGGCGGCAATATTACCCTGAAGAGTGATTATGGCTATGGCTCTACATTCATATTTCGCATGCCTTTACTCGAACCAAGTTCACCCATGTGTTTACAACCAGAACCTATCGCCGCTCCACATAAACTACATGCACAAATTGCTTTGTGGGGGGGTAGAGCTAAGGAAGGAAAAAATCCATTACTTGAAAATGAAGAGTTAACCTACTTGCCATGGCGATTATGGAAACAGCTATATGAAATCCAGCACGGTATTTCTCTCCCCTCTTCATCAATGCTATTCAAAACAATAATACCCTGGAAGCTAAAAATTCTTTTAGTTGATGATGTTGCCACTAACCGTGACATTATTAGCCAAATGTTAATGGAACTTGGCCAAATGGTTTATACTGCGGACAGTGGTAGAGCAGCGCTTAATCTAGGTAAAAAGCATATTTTTGATTTGGTATTAATGGATATACGGATACCCGATATTGATGGTTACCAGACGACTCGATTATGGCGCAAAAGTAATGTCATTCTGGATACTGAATGCCCAATTGTTGCACTTACCGCCAACGCTAATCCAAGCGAACATGAAAAAACCATATCATTAATGAACGGCTATTTGACTAAACCCGTGTCACTCGAGCAATTAGCTCAATGCATTGAGATGGCCGTCGAAATTCAGATCGATCGCGATATGCAACCTGAAGTTAACTGCGATAATGCTGAACCGATCATGAAATTTTCTGAAGAAGAGTTTAATCAACGGCTAGCTCAGCACTTTTCTGATATGATCAAACGTACTCAACATTGCTTACAAACGCATAATTGGGAAGATCTACGAAACATTTTACATAACATAAAAGGTAGCGCAGCCGTTACCGGTTTTGAAAACATATCAAAAACTGCAGCAGAATTAGAAAAACGTCTCGAATCACAAGGACATTTTTCTAGCGATGAACTTAAGGTGTTATTAATCGCACTAGAATGTAATCAATCACTAATTCATCACGGCCCGTAACAGGGCCAAGCTGTTAGAATCCCATTCTGTGCGCCCATTTCATCAAATCTGCTACATTATGCGCATCGAGTTTCCTCATAATATTCATTCGATGAGTTTCGACTGTTTTCAAGCCGATTACTAATGCTTCTGCAATATCACGATTACGCCTGCCCTCAAAAATAAGTTTAAGCACCTGTTTTTCCCTATGGGTTAATACCGGAATATCCCCATTTTCAACCCCCTTTAACGCAACAATCTTTGCTGCATCCAAATTAGGATCGATGAAAAACTTACCTCTACCAACACTTTTAATTGCTGCTATCAGTGTACTTTTAGAGCCATGTTTTAATACATAACCATTAGCGCCAGCATCAAGGGCATCACGTGCTTTCCGTTCTTCTTCGGAAGCAGTCAATACAATTACCATTAATTTTGGCCAACGTTTTCTTAATTGGCGAATAGCTTCAACGCCACTCATGCCAGGTAAACTAAGATCCATTATCACTAAGTCTGGCTGTAATTTTAAGCATGCATCATACACACCAAGACCATCAGTAACAAATCCAACTAATTCCAGATCAGAGTAGGGGGCAAGACAGCTTTTTAAGCCATCAAAGATCAAGTCATGATCATCCACCACAACGATCTTGATTCGTTTCAAATCCCCAGTAATCATTTAACTTCCCCATCTTGGTTTTTGTCACACTTGATACTCTAAATTCATAACCTCAAGCGATGGAGGAAACTACTTTAACAAGTAAAAACAATGCAACTTATTATTCATTATAGTGCTTATCATTTCTACAACTAAAAGAGTGATAAGTTTCAATTTTTTATAAATAATTAATCAATCATCGCTATCGTAACGAAGATCCATGACTAAACGCAATAGCTCAGCAACCGGTTCAAACAAGCTCTCAGGGATTATTTGCCCCCTTTCTACTTGTTGAAATAGCGCACGAGCCAGTGGTATATTCTCAACCATTGGAATACCTGCTTTTTCAGCGAGTTTCACAATATGCAAAGCCATATTATCTTGAAATTTTTCAACAACTTGAGGTAATGGAGTAATGCCAGGTTGGTAATAAAGACAAACGACAATATGGGTTGGATTACGAACAATCACTGTCGATTTTCTTACATTCGCAACCACTGAATTACTCGTTATTTCTCGTTGTATTTCACGACGCTTTTGCTTAATTTGAGGATTACCTTCTGTGTCTTTAAACTCTCGCTTTGTATCCTCCTTCGACATTTTTAACTCTTTCATAACATGATAATATTGAAATCCGTAATCTGCTATGGCAAATACAATATAACAAACTAAGAATCCTCCCCATAACCATTGAATTAACGTAAACGTTACCATTACACCACAGTCAATACCACAAGTTGGCAAGTATTGAAATAGGTTTACATAATAATCTAATAAATAATAAAAAACTAATGTCAGCACAATAACCTTTAAAATATTCTTTCCAAACTCAAATAGATTTTTCATCGAAAAAATCTGTTTAGCATTTTTGATTATATTCATCTTATTAAAACTAAATGCCAAACTTTTATGCGCCCAAATTGGCCCAGTTTGAACTATACAGCTTAAGCAGATTGTGACAATTAATACCACTACCAGGCCAACCATAAAACGCAACAACAACATGATAAAGGAACCAATAATTGTTTTTGCAGCAACATCGATCGGTAAAGAAAGTGAGCGTACAGTTAAAATAACCAATTCGCCAATCGCATTAAATAAAGCATGCCCCTCAACAATTAAATAACCGAGAATGACTGCCATTTTTAATACTGTCACTATTTCATTACTTTTAATGACTTGTCCTTTTTTACGTGCCTCATTCATCCGCTTTTGTGTAGGCTTTTCCGTTTTTTCAGCCATTAATATCATCCTCGCCAAAGTTGGAATAAAGTTGAAATTTGTTTTTCAAATAGTTGGATCTTCATAAAATAGTGATCAAATGCAAAATACATACTCACCAAAAGAAGAAACACAACTAATACACTTTTAATTGGCATAGATAGAAAAAACACATTAAGCTGCTCTACCGAACGATTAATCAATCCTAATGCAACATCAACTAAAATCATTACCACTATGGCTGGCATTGCAAAACTCATACAGAGTTCTAACATCATATGCCACTGTTGCTGAATGAATAGCAACATTGAAGCATTAAATGATAACGGTGCATTTGGCGGTAATACATTATAGGAATGGTAAAGCGCGGTAAGTAACGCATTGAAACCACCAGAAACCAAAAACAAGACACTCAATATTTGGGTAAATAACATACCAAAAATTGAAGATTGTAATCCCATTAAAGGATTTAAGATGGTTGACATCGAGGCACCGCGCAACGTGTCAATAATAAATCCTGCCATATCAATAGCCCAAAAAGGAATAGCTGCACAAAAACCAAGCACTAATCCAATAAGCAATTCTTCACTGTAAAGAAACACTATCTCTGTCACAGTTTGATGGGTGAAATCGATCGGCATGGTCTTGATTATCGGAGCGATGGGCAAAGCAAACACTAATACCAGGCTGTTACGAATCAAGCTACTACCCATTGCTCCCCCTTTAAACAGTGGCAATAATAGTAACATTCCTAGAGGTCGCATTATGCTCAATGCCAACCAAGGCACCATTTGCATTAGACTATTCATCTAATCCTCTTATTTACCTATTTGATCAAAAGATAAAATAGCGTAGTTAAGTAGCGCACTTCCCATCCAGTGATAACTTACCGCCAAGGTAATACACACAGCCACTAATTTAAGCAGAAATTGCAATGTCTGGTCTTGGATTTGTGTGAGCGCTTGCAATATACTCACTAATAGCCCAGTGACTGATGCTACTATTACAATCGGTAATGAAAGCAGCAGCACAATCCATAACAACTCCGAAGTAAAATGAATTATGGTGGACTCATTCATGAAAAAGACACCATCAATTGACCAATAAGTTTGTCCCAGCCGCCCATCAAAATAAAAATTAATAATTTAAAAGGAAGCGCTATTGTCATTGGCGAAACCATCATCATTCCCATTGCTAATAAAACATTAGAAACAATAAGATCGATCGCAACAAACGGGAGATAAATCAAAAAACCAATTTTAAAGGCTGCAATAAGTTGACTCATGGTAAATGCAGGAACCATGACTAATAAAGAGTCAGGAGATAATGAAGTTTGATATTGTTTAGGCCAAATTTTATAGCCTATTTGAGTAAAAAATTTAATTTGTTCTTCGCTGGTATTTTTTTTCAAAAAATCTTTATATGGCGTAATAACTGATGAATTTATTTGTTCCAAAGAATCAACAGAATTCCAATCAATCGGCTGGGCTTTAATATTATCATGAATTGCAAAACCAACGGGTGCCATCGTAAATAAAGTCAATATTAATGCCAAACCATAAATAGCCATATTAGGCGGAATTTGCTGTATGCCTAACGCATTGCGTAACATTGATAAAACAATCGAAATTTTTAAAAACGAAGTTCCCATTACCGCAAACAAAGGCATTATGGATAAACAAAAAAGCACTACAATTAATTGCATCGGATTATTAAATAACGACATAATACCTCCACTAACTCTATATAAATAGAGTATCCATGGTACGATGAAGCGAAAATATCCGGTAAATACCTGAGAACAGTTAAAGAAAAAATAACTGTTTTATAAAAATTTTGAAAACTATTTCCCTCAATGAATGATAATTATTTACCATAATTTATTTAAAATGATATATATTTTTCATTGATTTGTTAAATAACATACTGGTTATGAACAATAAAGTCCAAATATATTTTATTGAATAACAAAAAAACATATTTTAAGTTTATTTTTAACATAAATATAAAATTTATTTTCTGTAACAAAATGAAATTGCAACTTATTTTAAAATAAAGTTCCTTATAAGCTTATAGTCAATTTTTATTATTTTCGCATTTTTAAACACAAACATTTAATTTTTTTTGATCAGTACGCTATTTTATATTGTTAATTTGTTATATAACAATAGAGTTATTTTACTGAAAACGCTTTTATCATTATAAAAATGATATTAAGTACATTGATATTTGATGCATAACGCATACTTAATCTATTTCAGCAAAATTTTTCTCTGTTTTTATCTTTGAAATAAAATTTTATAAAATCTCAGTAGTTTACTGGATATAACTGTATAAATTCAGCTGCTAACTTCGCTTTGCTATACCATGGAGTAAAGTTGTTTATTAAGAAAAATAAATTATAACTAGGGAAATTATAATGTCATTTATTCTTTCAACACCAAATAATCCCTTAGCAATCAATGACTCCAGACTTAATACAGTTAAAGAAACTAAAGAAAAGTCATTAAAATACAAAGGGAAAATTAATGTTTATAAAAAAAGCAATAAATCTATCAATAATATTAATCTAATCACGATTGATACAGATAATGCATTTAAGGGATTTTTAAAATTAGAACCATCTGTTTTAAAAAAAAATAAATTAAAATTATCTGGTCAAACTGAAACATTTATTATCAATAACATACTGACTGATCAAATAAATATTTCAGACAACAATTCAATCGAAGAAATAGCAAAACTGGATGCTGAAATTACGCTACAGTATGCTAACTTTCAAAGTTTGACCAACTTAGCTTCGTTATCAGAAGAGCTGGCTAATATGTATCATCAGATATATTCACGAGTTTCGCACCAATAAAAAAACGCTCTATTTTTAAGTTTAATTCAGCATGATATATAAATAGTCAAAACCTTATAAATCAAATACAACTTATTGTAATTTAAGAAAATTTATGTTTTTTAGTAACTTGCAGATTAATCATTGCTTTTAAGCCATTTTTAGAATTTTATATGCCTGTGCGAAACTCGTGATATAAAGAAAAACACCAATAAGCGTGGATATAGCCGCCAAAAAAGTGGCAAAAATACAGAATAGTAAGATAGAACAAATATTGGTTTTTTGACCTTTTTGTGGTTAACAGCCGAAGACATAACCGATGTTGATACTAAAATAGGCGCAATAACTTTCATAGGACTAATAAATAAATCGTCAAATAAATTATCATTCATAACACCATAAAATTAAAGACTTACCTAAAAGAATACGGCAAGTGAATCAATTAGTATTTGCATTACAAGGTTTCAATATAAAATATTAGACAGTAAGCCAATATGTTTTTTTACATTGTTATTCCAAAGTATTTTTATGACGGTAAAAAGATACCATTATAGATAAAGACAGATTTATTAGATAAACAATTAACTAACTCTTTTATTAATTAACTAGCAGAACTTATTTTACTAATAGAGAAAGTAGCAATATCCCTTTTTATCATTGTTAAGCAATATAAAGGGATACAACATTATAATATTTAAAGATATTTATTTAGTAATTAAATGATTTTTTTGCATTTATTAACAATATGATTAATGAACATCGTTAATGTTAAAATCCCCGCAACAATACTTAGCGATACAGCGGTTGGAATATGAAAAATATCCATTAATAACATTTTTATACCAATGAAAATTAAGATAATAGATAGCCCGTACTTTAGCATAGAGAATTTTTCAGCAATACCTGATAAAACAAAATACATCGCTCGCAAACCTAAAATCGCAAATAGATTTGAAGTCAAGACAATAAAAGGATCCGTGGTTACTGCAAAAATGGCAGGAATGCTATCCACGGCGAAAATAATGTCACTAATCTCAATTAAAATTAATACCATAATCAATGGAGTAGAGAATAAAATACCTTGTTGACGAATAAAAAAACGCTCACCATGTAAAGTATCTGTCATGCGTAAATGAGAACCGACCCATTTTACTAGTGGTTTTTTATCAATTGATTGATCATTTTCTTTAACAAAGAACATTTTTATACCAGTAAATAATAGAAAAATGCCAAAGAGATACAAAACCCAGTGAAACTGAGAAACTAGCCAACTACCTGTAAAGATCATGATAGTACGCAATACTATCGCACCCAAGACACCATAGATAAGAACTCGGCGCTGTAGATTGACTGGGATTGAAAAATAATTAAATAACACTAACCAAACAAATACATTATCAACAGCTAACGCTTTTTCCAGTAAATAACCGGTTAAAAAAGCCATTGTTTGGCGATTAGCAATCGTTAGGCTAGTTGTCTGTTTAAAATAAAACCATAAACCTAAGGCAAACAATAATGCCAAACTAATCCAAATAAAACTCCATACAACAGCCTGTCTTACTGTTATTTCTCTTCCTGGATGCTTACCCTGTAAAGAAATATCAATAAGTAACATAATCGCAATAACAACAGTAAAGATTGCCCATAATACGGGAGTACCAACAGAATGCATTTTAGCTCCTAGAAACGAAAAACGGCCGATTCCTACAGAAGGCTCAGCCGTTATAATCCATTTTAGTCTTCATAGGTTTCTATTCCACTAATTTAAATTATAAGTAAACCTTGCCCGCTGGCAAGGTCTCACTTACAACACAAAAGCTACTTTGAAATCCACCTGTGATGCCCGGTTACCGGGTGCATAACACCGTAATGACGATAGACCTGCTAAAGAAGTTACTCCCCTTTGCTAGCTATTAAAATAAAAGATCTGCTAGCGAAACACAAGATATAGGTAAATGTACTTCATGAATTGTAAAAAAATAAAATATTAAATAGAGAGTCAATTTCAACGAAAAATTTGCTATTTAGTTATTTATGATTTTGTTAGAGTATTACACTAGTCTAATATATTATGCTTATATCTGAATTTAATATTTAGGCTCATACTACAACCCTTTTAACTAGGTTCACATTATCTCTAATCAGGGATAATAGGTAATAATTGCCAATTAGGTTTAAAGATCACGGTATTTAGGAAACACTTGATGGAATTAGTTAAAGAACTTTTTTTTGCACTCTGGCATCAAGATTACAATATGCTAATGAATCCTTCATTAGTATGGGCTATCTACATTATATTATTTATAATATTATTTTTGGAAAATGGAATATTACCTGCCGCTTTTTTACCCGGTGACAGTTTACTCATTCTAGTAGGCGTCCTAATAGCTAAAGACACTATCAATTATCCATTGACAGTTATTATCTTAACCGCAGGTGCCAGTTTGGGTTGCTGGGTAGGCTATCTTCAGGGTAAATGGCTAGGAAATAATAAAATTGTGCAAAGCTGGCTTTCTCATTTACCTGAACATTATCACCAACGTGCTTATGACCTGTTTCATCGCCATGGCTTGGCAGCGCTGCTTATTGGCCGCTTTCTTGCTTTTATCAGGACCATCCTACCTACCATCGCCGGCCTATCCGGTTTACCTGATAAACGCTTCCAGTTTTTTAATTGGCCTAGTGGATTACTTTGGGTATTGATTTTAACTACTATTGGTTATGTATTCGGTAAAAGCCCACTCTTTCAATACTACGAACGGCAAATCATGAGTATTTTGATGCTGATCCCGCTTGTTTTGCTTTTTATTGGCCTAATAGGCAGTATAGCCGTAGTACTAAAGAAAAAATTTAAGCGCCGTAATCCCTAAATCCAAACTAACTTATGCTGTTGCCTACTTCCTTGGTAACAGCGTAGCTTTTGGTCAAACCGTTTATCAAATTTTCATACCAGTATAATTATTTTTATATTTCAATATAACAAATTTTAAATTACCTTAAATGAGATATAGATTGATTTTATTGGTTCTTTTACTATTCTCAAAGAATAAGAGTTATAAAAATTAACATTAGGGCACCTCGAAAAACCTAAGCCGAGTTTGATTTTGCTGATAAAGTTATCGGAAGCTGGTCTACTGAGCTAACCACCATGAAGAAACGCAGCGCCATTAAGCACGAGTTTCGCACAGGCATATAAAATTCTAAAAATGGCTTAAAAGCAATGATTAATCTGCAAGTTACTAAAAAACATAAATTTTCTTAAATTACAATAAGTTGTATTTGATTTATAAGGTTTTGACTATTTATATATCATGCTGAATTAAACTTAAAAATAGAGCGTTTTTTTATTGGTGCGAAACTCGTGGATGGAAGGAAAATAAAACGCTATCCGGAAGATAAACAGCGAGATGAACTTCGTTTACATATGGCTACTCCTGAGTCTAAAAAAATCTTGAATCAGCGAAAGAGCATGGTTGAACCTGTGTTTTCAGCATTGCGGGGAATTCAGGGTTTGGAACGTTTCCGGCGTAAGGGATTATTAGCGGTAAAGCTCGAATTTACCCTGCATGCAATGGCCTATAACTTATCAAGAGCGGTTGCTCTGATATTATGGATGATTTTCAGTCTATTATTTGTACAAACTAAAATCAGAAAAAGAGAAAATCTGCACGGTGGGATATTGTTGAAAAAAAAATTCCACCCCTTTTGCGACAGCCTCTGTATGGACGGCAGACTTTCGGACTAAAANRCRWRTTTCKCRSCAAKMWRRAWAMGCTSTRKKTTYMAGYKKWRTTYASCAKGANYATAWAMATMGTCAAAACCTTATAAATCAAATACAACTTATTGTAATTTAAGAAAATTTATGTTTTTTAGTAACTTGCAGATTAATCATTGCTTTTAAGCCATTTTTAGAATTTTATATGCCTGTGCGAAACTCGTGTAAAAGCATATTTCTCGGCAAGCTGGATAAGCTGTGGGTTCCAGCGGTGTTTACCAGGACCATAAACATCACGCTCAATGATAATGCTCTTCGCATTATCAAATAGCAGCTGACGAGGCGTACCGCCAAAATACTGTAGGGCTGACTCAATCCCGTCGCACCAGGCTGCTGAATTTTGACAGGTGTAAAACTTAACAAAAGTCGAGCGACTCCAGCCTAACGTGGCAACGAATGCCAGCAAAGGGTTTTTCCTCTGTCTGATAATCGTGAAGTCAACCTGCATCTGTTCACCGGGTTCAGTCTCAAAGCGGACAACGTCTTCAATAACCGTTTTTTTCATAGGATGAAGAAAAGCGGTCAGCAAGCTATAGCTGCCTGTGTACCCTTGTTCACGGATCTCCCGTAGCAATACGCAGGCCGGTATCCAATCAGGTCTAGCCGCCTCTACGCGTTGGAGAATATATACCTTGAAGGGCTCCAACTTACCGGGTCTAGGCGCTCTCGATTTATAACGCATATTCGCCGCCGCTTCAGTGCTACGAAGATATCGCCTCACGGTTACTCTTGAGCATGAAAGCCGTCGAGCAATCGCACGTATAGACATACCCTGGCGATGTAAAACAGAAATTTCCACTCTGATCTCCAATGTTATCATCGGCAGTACCTTAAAACTGCCATTTTTACTCTTGGTGGATCAGTTTTACATTAGCAAGTGGATCATTTTTACATTGGTAGCGACAATCGCCTGCCCGCTGACCTGCTACCTGATATTCTGAAAAACGTTCTCGGATACTCTGCTCGGTATCACAGGTGAGAATATTTTCTCCCCAGACAAGCGCAGTTGTTGCACGATCATTACCGACCGTGCCGATCAATAGATTGCCTTCCTCATCGTCCCAGGCGAGCGCCTGTTGGCTTCCTAGCGCCTTGTTCAATACCTCATGGACGGTTTCCCCATAGTCAGCTTGAAAAGCCTGTAGCGGCGTTTGGGGGGCTTTTTGGTAAGCGTCGTTAAATCCCCACATTTTTTCACTTCTCCTAATTTGTCATGATGTTCGACGCTAACAATTAAGGAGAAATATTAGCACGAGTTTCGCACAGGCATATAAAATTCTAAAAATGGCTTAAAAGCAATGATTAATCTGCAAGTTACTAAAAAACATAAATTTTCTTAAATTACAATAAGTTGTATTTGATTTATAAGGTTTTGACTATTTATATATCATGCTGAATTAAACTTAAAAATAGAGCGTTTTTTTATTGGTGCGAAACTCGTGCATAAATCAAGTGTATGAGAATAGTGTGAGTTTTTGAATGAGGAATGTAATGAACAAAACGACTTTAACTCGGCAAGAAGCAGCAAAAATAATAGGAATAAGTGAAGACACACTAACTAATTGGTGCAAGCTTGGAATTATTAGTTATCAACGCAAAAATCCGTACAAAAAGAAATCACCTTACTTATTTACAAAAGAAGCGTGTATTGAAGCCGTCAAAAATTCGATCAATACTCTCGTCGAGAGCGAGATTGATGTCATCAGGAGTAAAAAATGTCAATCTTCAAACGTGGTAAAATTTGGTACGGCAGCTACTCAACACCGTGCGGAAAAAGAATTAAAGAATCACTTGGCACAGAGGACAAAAAACAAGCTCAGGAGTTACACGACAAACGAAAAGCTGAATTATGGAGAATAGCAAAGTTAGATGATTTTCCTAATGTTACATTTGAGCAAGCCTGCTTGAGATGGATCGAAGAGAAGGCTAACAAAAAATCTTTAGACGATGACAAAGGTAGACTTGGTTTTTGGCTCCTGCATTTCAGTGGTACCCGATTAAAAGATATTACAGAAGCAAAAATATATAGTGCTATTAGCAAAATGAAAAATAGGCAGGAACAATTAAGATGGGAAAGTAAGGCTCAGTCAGCAAAAAGAAAAGGAATAGAAATACCCGCTTATCAAGAGAAAGAAGTTTCTATCGCAACAAAAGCTAAGCATTTGGCACTACTTAAATCAATGATGAGATCTGCTGAAAGAGATTGGAAATGGATAGAAAAATCACCGGTTATTAAGGTTCCATCGGCTAGAGAAAAACGGATTAGATGGTTAGAACCGGATGAAGCAGAAAGGTTAATCAATGAATGTCCTGAACCCCTTAGATCGACGGTAGAATTTGCGCTTGCGACGGGTTTACGCCGTTCAAATATAATTAATTTAGCGTGGTCACAAATTGATATGCAAAGAAAAGTTGCCTGGATAGAGCCAGAAAACAGCAAATCGGGAAAAGCTATAGGCGTAGCTCTAAACGATACGGCTTGTTGTATTCTGACGCGACAATTGGGTAATCATCAAAAATGGGTATTCGTACATACAATGTCAGCGAAACGATCTGATGGCTCACAAACAAATTCGATTAGAAAAATGCGTGTCGATTCTAATACTGCATGGAGAGCCGCATTAAAAAGAGCCAAAATAGAAAATTTTCGTTTTCATGACCTGAGACACACCTGGGCTAGTTGGTTAATTCAATCGGGTGTTCCACTTTCTGTTCTACAAGAAATGGGTGGATGGGAATCAGTGGAAATGGTAAGGCGATATGCACACTTAGCGCCTAATCATCTTACTGAACACGCTAAACAAATTGACGGCGTTTTTGACAGATTTAATAAAAAAATCTCAAGTCATGTCCCAAATTTGTCCCACTTAAAAATACTAAAAGGTTGAACATCATCTAAGCTATTGATTTTATTGGCGCGCCCTGTAGGACTCGAACCTACGACCTACGGCTTAGAAGGCCACGACCATGCTTTTTCACCCTGTTTCATTCTGTTTCAAATACAAGCATCAACTTGTTTTTTAATGGTTTTATTGCATTGCAATGTTTCATCGGGTTGCATATCATTGCATCATAACTTGACCCGTAACTTGACCTCAAAATCATGGCTAGCTCACTACTCACAGATACTAAAATTCGAGGCTTAAAACCCAAGCAGTCAGCTTACTATGCTTGGCAAGCATCCTCCTCTAGAGGTACTGGACGTCTTGGTGTAAAAGTGTACCCATCTGGGCGTAAATCATTCATATATAGATACTTCATTAACGGCAAGGCATCTTTCATTACTTTAGGCGATTATCCAACTTTATGCTTGTCCGATGCAAGTTTACGATGTAAAGAAGAAGCTCAAAAGCTACAACAAGGCCAACCACTCACAAGCCCTTACGCCAGCTTGAAAACATTGTTTAAAAACTATATCACAGACCAAAGAGAGGCTGTCGCAAAAGCTCATGTTATCGATTAAAATTTGCTTTATTCGTTTTAAACGCAGATCTTTTATGACCGTATTTACTCGCAAACTGGAATCGCCTTCTCACACCAAACGTAAGTTTGTCAAAGCGCAAAATCTACCTATCTTGGAGGGTTCTGTTTCCCTTTGCGATTATCTCAAGCAAATTGGTGAACGTAGGGCATTTATTGTCACAGAGATTTTGGATGAACAAGACTGGGTACCTTTCGAACGCTGTTATTCTTCAACAGGTAGAGCGCCGTATTCTCCTCGTTCAATGATGGGAATTTTGCTTTATGGGATCATGAAAGGGCATAGTTCGCTCAGAGCACTTGAAAATCTGGCGCGTTTAGATTTGGGATGTATTTTTGTCAGCC
>NZ_NHNG01000232.1:0-1447 GCF_002287155.1 Arsenophonus sp. ENCA | reverse complement strand
AAGAAAGCACAGGATGATGAAGCCAGTGGTGAGATTGAAACAGCACATCCGGGTTACCTGGGGTCGCAGGACACTTTTTATGTTGGTCATTTAAAAGGTGTTGGTCGTATCTACCAACAAACTTATATTGATACTTACTGCAAAGTCGTTCATTGTAAACTTTACACAACGAAAAGTTCGATAACTGCTGCGGATTTATTAAATGACAAGGTTCTGCCTTTTTATGCCCAACATGGATTACCGATATTACGTATACTGACGGACAGAGGTAGTGAATATTGTGGTAAAGTTGAGCATCACGATTATCAACTTTATCTGGCTATCAACGATATTGATCACACAAAAACTAAGGCACGCTCGCCTCAAACTAATGGAATTTGTGAACGTTTTCATAAAACCGTATTACAAGAGTTCTACCAGGTAGTTTTTCGTAAGAAAATCTACGGTAATTTAGAGGAATTACAAACTGATTTAGATAAATGGTTAGAGGAATACAATAACCAGCGTACTCATCAAGGAAAAATGTGTTGCGGTCGAACACCCATAGCAACTTTACACGATGGAAAACAAATTTGGAGAGAAAAAGATTTAAATCAAATTTAGCCTGACAGATACTGTATAAATAACCGGTAACTGTCAGATCAAGTCTGAGCTACTACAAATTATATCGACTTTATCGAGTAAGCGTTTATCGTGACGGCGCCCATTTTTGCTCATGGGGATAAATCCAATTTGCCTTGTTTCGTCAGTCATAATAAGCCCTTTTCGAGTGGTCTGTCTTTTCTTTCCCGAATACATTTTTTTTCGCCGACGCAGATTCTTAGGCTTTTGGACAGGTCGCTCTGTCCCATCAATAAAGACGTCTTTAACTCCAGGAAAGGCGCGAAAAAATTCCTCAGCAGAGCGAATTTGACGAGCGGGCAAAACACATTCTCGCCCCAAGGTCATCTCTAAAACCGGCAATAATATTTTTACCCAGCGACATACCCGGGTTCTATCTAAACCAAAAAGAAGTCCTTGCAAATCATAGGTCGGATAACATTTTAAATACAACACGAGTTTCGCAGTCTCTAAAAAAGAAGTATAAATTTAAAAACAAGAAAAAATCAGGATGTTCATATTTTGTCCGGTTATCCATGCATTAAAGATATCTATAAAATATTCTTGCAAGTAAGCAGTGTAAGATACTCTAGTTTGGCGTTATCAGAAGTCAGCCCATCGCCTTTATCTCATGACACGGTTAGCCGATGGTTAAAAAGTAGATGTTTCCGCCCTAAAGACCTATGGCGATTAGTTGAACCTTCTATAAAACTAGTTGCTGAATAGAGACTTGCATTTTTTGTCACGCTATTGAGAATAAAAAGAGGTTTAACTTAGAGAATAAAGGTTTGAAATGATCAACAAAGAGCGGCTGTTACGAGATAATCGTTTATGTAAAGCAATCATT
>NZ_NHNG01000663.1:0-1477 GCF_002287155.1 Arsenophonus sp. ENCA | reverse complement strand
CAAGTTGCAAAACCAAGGAATGACGGTGTTATTTACCTCACGTTTTATTGCAGTATTAAGGTACATGATCCCATTAGTCGCCGGCATGTTATTAATGAATAGGACTAAAGTATACAGTATCTGTTTATTATCAGCGGCAATATGGGCAGCTGTATTTATTTTAATTGTTAAAGGCGCATTTACTATTATCGCACCAGAAACACTTATGTAAAATAAATGAAGTTATTTAAGATAGTAAAAACAAAAAGTTAAGAATCTTTATAATATTTCGATTAAAAACCAGCTAATTTTTTTCCATTCATATTTCAAACAAACATATCTTTTACTTTATAATCAGATAAAAATAATATTTCCTTATTTTTCACAGTTAAAATTTAATTTTGTTAAATCTTAACTAAACAACTTTAAGAAAAAATTGTAATCAAGATAAGTAAATTTATAATCGCTGGCGTTCAACATTGTTGACGTGAAATACAATAAACGATCTCGTTATGGCGAGGCTACCTAACAAACAAAAGTTACTGCCGTACTTGCATGGAGACAGGCTTGTATTGGTAAAACAGGTATGATCGAATCAAGGTCTTACAAAAGTAACTTTCCGCTTGGAATACGTTGTTAGAAGCTAAAACCTAAACGTTGGGATCCATTTCCCACGTTAGTTCGCCCCGGTGAGAGATATTAACACCTACAGGGGACTGTTATATGGCTTTACCTATCCAACAAAATACATTTAAACCTCGCTATCATGTAGACCAGACAAACGCGACTGCGGCTTCATATATGACCCAGAATTATATGACTCTACCAGAACATATTTCTGTCGCTGAAGCAAAAAAAGTTTTTCTGGAAAAACTTGAGGAAAATAGTATTACTAACCAAATTTTCATTACCACTAATGATAAATTAATGGGTATTTTATCAGTGAAATCACTATTAAAATACCCTAACGAAAGTGATAGTATCAACCAACTCATGCAACCTAATTTTTTCTTTGTTGCTCCTGGCGATAAACGCACTGAATTAGCAAAATCCTTGCATGACTGTGGTTTTGATCTAGTACCAGTGTTAGATAAAGGATTATTAGTTGGTGCACTTAGCGAACGAGAAATTGATCGCATATTGGAAGATGATGCAACCGAAGATGCTCAACTGCAAGGTGGTAGTTTACCGTTAGATAAACCCTACCTTCAAATGACGCCTTTTGCTCTATGGAAAAAACGTAGTGTTTGGTTACTTTTACTGTTTATTGCGGAAGCTTATACCAGTACAGTCATTAAATCATTTGAAGATCAATTAGAGGCTGTAATTGCTTTAGCCTTCTTTATTCCATTATTGGTAGGAACCGGTGGGAACAGCGGTACTCAGATCACATCAACAATTGTACGTTCAATGGCAATTGGAGAGCTTTCAATTAATCACATATGGCAGGTCTTGCGTCAAGAAATGTCAACTGCGGTACTAATCGCCATCACATTAG
>NZ_NHNG01000773.1:0-1562 GCF_002287155.1 Arsenophonus sp. ENCA | reverse complement strand
TCTTAGTGGCATACCATGTATCCATCAGCACGGCGGCAAAGGGAAGGCACTTATGCCGAACTACGTTTTTTAGCATATCTTCGACGTGCTCGAGTTTCGATTTACCATCACCATCAGGATGGTAAATACGAAAATCAATGAGCCAAAATTGTTCCGTGCTGGGATTGACGTACACACAATTTACCACACCTATGCCTTTGATTACTTGGTGGGCGTTACCGCTGTATTGCCGCCGTACCAACTCAATGTGGTGCGAAAAGTTTTTGTCCAGTACTGTGTCGTCGAACACAATATAGCCATCTGGAGACAGCTTAATATCGTCCCTGACTTGCGCCCACAAAGCGCTCCCAGTTACGTGGTCGTTTCGCAAATAGCGATTAATCGCATCGTGACTCATATCTTGCGTATGATCAGCAAAATTCGTCAAGGTATAATTGATTTGGCTTATCATTAGATACTGGCAGTAATTTAAGCGGCTTGGTTTCATTTGTAACACTCTACAGAATTTTTATTCTATTTTATGTGAAATTTGCGTAAGTCCTATAACGGTTTTCGATTTGAGCGTTCATGGAGTAATGCAGTGTGGCTGGCTTTACGCGAAGTGACCGGCACCCCATCACCGGAGCGTTTTCAGGTAGAGCATATACCACTGATGGCTGACGAATGCAGACGCATTTACTACATCACCGAGTCATTGCGCCAAATTATTAATGACGCAGAAAAACAGGTTATCAAACGACTTTTACGTAAGCGTGAGAATGTCGATTCGGTTTTAGCGGAGATCAAACAGCTTTTTGAACAATTCCATCATCAACAAATCGGGATAATCACCACTCGCACCGATCACTGGTATGAAGGTGAGTTAACCCATTTCATAAAACGTCACTAATTAATCTTAACGCCCCTTCCTATAGGGGCAATCTTTCATCAATTTAACTATTGAGGAATATCCTTATGTCAAATTTAATCAACATCGAAACAAAAAACATTAACGGCGCATTGATCCAAACGGTAAATGCTCGTGATCTACATCAATTTCTAGAAGTTGGCAAAGATTTTACCACATGGGTTAAAGACCGAATTAACCAGTATGGATTTGTTGAAAATCAGGACTACATAATTGTAGAAAATTTGAGCTCCCCAAAATCGGGGAGTGCAAAATCTCGCCAACGTCCAATGAAAGACTACTGCATCAGCATCGATATGGCGAAAGAACTATCAATGGTTGAGCGCAACGAAAAAGGAAAACAGGCCACGAGTTTCGCACAAAACTAATTTGGGTACGCTAATAAAACACGGATGTGCTCAGCAATAGCATTTTTGATTACGTCCCAATTTTGTTGATAAAGGGTTATTTTTTCAGATATACGACGTTTATGTTGTTCAAACCACGCAGAAATAGCGAGAAAAATATGATTTCTTTGCGCTCGGCTCGTGCGAGCCTGACAGCGTTCAATACCACAATTTTGTTTAACTTCTCGATGATAAACTTCAACAGACCAACGGGCATCCATGATAGATTTGACGTATTCACGGGTGGGATTCTCTTTGTTTGTTACTAT
>NZ_NHNG01000782.1:0-1565 GCF_002287155.1 Arsenophonus sp. ENCA | reverse complement strand
TCTTGAGCATGAAAGCCGTCGAGCAATCGCACGTATAGACATACCCTGGCGATGTAAAACAGAAATTTCCACTCTGATCTCCAATGTTATCATCGGCAGTACCTTAAAACTGCCATTTTTACTCTTGGTGGATCAGTTTTACATTAGCAAGTGGATCATTTTTACATTGGTAGCGACAGCTGGAAAGACGTATTAATGAAACGCTCCATTATATGCGGCAAGGCGAACATCTTGGACTGGCCTTAAAAAGTACCGGCTACCACTTTCCCTCACGGGATTGTGTCAATCAAATGATGCTGTTAACCGAAGGTGCGGGGGCAGAACACAGCCTTGAGCGTTATGCTGACCGTTGGTTGGCTATCACCATTAATTAAAAAGCCTACGCTCGCCGCAAGTCTGTGACCGAGCGGAGCGAGTGAGCAGACGAGGAAGCGGAATATCACATTTAGTCAAAAAGTCAAGGAAGCAGCCTAGCGGCTGCAAATCGATATCGGGTAGAATGGTGGTACCTTGAACTTCTGGAAATCATATAAAATTACCCCCGTGCTTTCTGAATTCACTCCTCGCCCTCTAAAAACGTTGTTTCAGCGAAACGGTGCTTGGGCCGAACTGCTAAACACTTACCCACTGAGGCCTGTTGAAGTAGAAGTTGTCACCAAAATGCTAGCTTGTGGCACACCACTTATGGGAAGCCGCGAATTATGCTGTGAGAATACCCATTGTCCACATCGGCGCCTTATTTACCAAAGCTGTAAAGAGGCTGTCGCAAAAGAGGTAGTATCATGTTTTTAATGATTTCAATATTTTGATTTKAAAGAAAAAATTAAATTATTTTTATTGTAAATACCCCTTTTGCGACAGCCTCGTAAAGAGCGGGCACTAACATTAGATGCATTACGCGTAATGAATGCCATTGATCGACGTGGAAGTTTTGCAGCTGCAGCTGATGAATTGGGTAAAGTTCCTTCTGCATTAAGTTATACGATGCAAAAATTAGAAGAAGAGCTTGATGTGGTGCTTTTTGATCGCTCTGGCCATCGAACACGTTTTACTGATGTTGGTCGGATGTTGTTGGAACGAGGGCGGCTATTGTTAGAAGCAGCAGATAAACTTGTTGTTGATGCTGAAGCATTGGCGCGTGGTTGGGAACCTTATCTTACCATCGTTTGTGAAGTATTGATCCCCACCTCAACGCTTTTTCCTTTAGTTGATAAATTGGCACAAAAATCTGAAACTCAACTCTCTTTATTGACTGAAGTATTAGCGGGTGCATGGGAGTGTTTAGAAACGGGTAAGGCAGATATTGTTATTGCGCCTGATTTGCATTTTCGTTCTTCACCTGAAATTAATAGTCGTTTACTTTGTACGATTAATAATGTCTATGTTGCCAGTCCAGAGCATCCTATTCATCAAGAGCCAGAGCCACTTTCCGACATGACTCGGATCAAATATCGTGGGATTGCCATTGTAGATACCGCTAAACAACGGCCAGTCTTAACGGTACAGTTATTAGATAAACAGCAGAGATTAACAGTAAGTTCAATCGATGAAAAACGTCGTGCTTT
>NZ_NHNG01000385.1:0-1623 GCF_002287155.1 Arsenophonus sp. ENCA | reverse complement strand
CCCTCACATGCAGCGATGAATAATCGCATCTGCCGATTTGATGACCCAAGCGTTTATTTCAACGAGAAAACCAAGCAGTGGGAAAAACGAAAACGTATCGGGGGCGTGGCGCTTCACCCTTCGCAAGTAGGAAATCCCGCCCGAAAACTCGTTTTGCTTAAACTTGCTGACCATGCCAATGATGAAGGTATTTGTTGGCCTTCCTATGAATCTATTGCCAAGCAGTGTGAAATTTCAAAAAGAACCGTCATTCGTCATATTGCCGAACTGGAAAAACAAGGACTCGTTCAAGTTTTTCAAAGAGAGCGAAACGGGCATCACCATAATCAATCAAACAAGTATGTTTTGCGGTTAAGTAATAGCCAATCTTTATCACCAAATCCAAATACGAAACAACCAAAAAATGACGGTGACAATTTGGTAAGTGATGGTGACACGAGTTTCGCACACAACTAATTTGGGTACGCTAATAAAACACGGATGTGCTCAGCAATAGCATTTTTGATTACGTCCCAATTTTGTTGATAAAGGGTTATTTTTTCAGATATCCGACGTTTATGTTGTTCAAACCACGCAGAAATAGCGAGAAAAATATGATTTCTTTGCGCTCGGCTCGTGCGAGCCTGACAGCGTTCAATACCACAATTTTGTTTAACTTCTCGATGATAAACTTCAACAGACCAACGTGCATCCATGATAGATTTGACGTATTGACGGTTAGGATTCTCTTTGTTTGTTACTATGTAATCAATACGGCCGTTTTTGGCTGTAAATTTGAAAACAGTCACCCAACCGTAGCCTCTTAAGTGTATTGAAGTCCCTTCTTCTGAGATGTCTAACGTGTTCAGTGGTTTGTTATGGTTAACAATCCTGTTTTTCCTCAGCGTGGTTACCCAGACCCAGCCATGAGAGCGAATGGATTTCAGATTATCTAGGCTAGAATACCAAGCATCCATCACTACCGCTTCTGGCATGATCCCTCTTTTTTTAGCAAGAGCGAGCATTTCGGAAAAGTGCGTGTTTTTTGTTTTTCCATCAGAATCTTTATCATAAATACGATAATCAATAGGAATTGATTCAGCACTTGTCAGATCATGCCAAAGCAAATTAACCAAACCTATACCAGCAATGACATCATGTTTATTACCTGAATATTGATAATGAACCATCTCTATTTTTCTACTACGTGTTTTGGCAATCAATGTATCATCGGCAATTAGTACACAAGGGCTTTTTTTGTCTATAGCAGGTTCGACTAATCGCCATAGGTCTTTAGGTCGGAAACATCTACTTTTTAGCCATCGGCTAACCGTGTCATGAGATAAAGGCGATGGGCTGACTTCTGATAACGCCAAACCAGAGTATCTTACACTGCTTACTTGTAAGAATGTTTTATAGATATCTTTAATGCATGGATAACCGGACAAAATATGAACATCCTAATTTTTTCTTGTTTTTAAATTTATACTTCTTTTTTGGAGATTGCGAAACTCGTGGGTGACAAAAATGACAACCTCATAGTGACAAAAACAGCAGCTCATGGTGACACAGTGTCACCCGAATCAGTCATATAGAACCAGTCATAAAATAGAACCTAATAATATTAGTTTCCATCGCGCAAAA
>NZ_NHNG01000129.1:0-1653 GCF_002287155.1 Arsenophonus sp. ENCA | reverse complement strand
TGAGCAAAAATGGGCGCCGTCACGATAAACGCTTACTCGATAAAGTCGATATAATTCGCCATATTCCTCCTGAGGTAACCATCTGGGCAGATACCGGTTTTCAAGGTATAGATAAACAGCATCCTAATACACAAATCCCAAAAAAAGGAACTCGAAAAAGACCTTTATCGCCTGAACAAAAACAAGAAAATAAAATAATCTCGGGCATCCGTATTACAGTTGAACACGCCATCGCGGGTATCAAGCGCCTCGGTTGCATGACCCAAATTTTACGGAATCGTAGACCCTTTATTGATGATACCTTCTTACTCCTTAGCGCAGGTCTTTGGAATTTCCATCTCAGAACAGCGTAAAATTTACTTCAATCACCGAAACACCCTTATTTCACTATTAAGCAACACGCTTTTAGCCTTTTCAATAAAACCTGGATGTGTTGATTGAATGAAGCAAGACTATAGAAGTGTTCGTGACGAAGTCGGGCCATAATCCAACGTTCAACAAGCAGCACGCCGACTTCAGCCTTAGGTTTATCTTTTGGCTTACGAGGACGGGCTGGCATGACGGCAACATTGTAATGCTCAAGCATTTGTTGGTAAGTCGGGTTGATGTCAGGATCATATTTACAAGCTCGTGAAGTTGCACTTTTCAGGTTATCAGGCACCACAATCTCAGGTACACCCCCAAGCGATTGAAAACAGCGAACATGGCTCATTACCCAGTCCTCAAGCTGCTGAGACCACGTTGCTTCTGCCCATGTATAGTTTGATGCGCCAAGAACAGCAACAAAGAGCTGTGCTGTTCTTGTTTCGCCAGTATTGGGATTAATGATATTGATAGTGGGACCACAATAATCAACAAAGAGTTTTTCACCGGCTTTATGAACTTGCCTCATTGATGGGTTTGTGGTTTTTAACCATTCACGATAAAGACGACAATAATGGTTGTAACTATAAAAACTCCCTGGGTATTGTTCTGCATATTCCTCCCAGAGCAGTTGTAATGTCACTATTTTGTTACGTAATTCTTTATGTACTTCTGCCCAATCAGGTAAAGAATGTTTTTTCATCTTCACTTTAGTCTGGCTAAATGCCTTTCGTAAGGAAGATGGGTCCCATTCTGTGGGTAAAGGCCATTGTTTTATCCCCAGCTGAGCTGCCCGATTAGCATATCGTGATACAGCAGATGGCGATATCGATAAGCTACGAGCTATCTGGCGATGACTGAGCTTGGCTCCATATTTAAGTCTAAAAGCGTGTTGCTTAATAGTGAAATAAGGGTGTTTCGGTGATTGAAGTAAATTTTACGCTGTTCTGAGATGGAAATTCCAAAGACCTGCGCTAAGGAGTAAGAAGGTATCATCAATAAAGGGTCTACGATTCCGTAAAATTTGGGTCATGCAACCGAGGCGCTTGATACCCGCGATGGCGTGTTCAACTGTAATACGGATGCCCGAGATTATTTTATTTTCTTGTTTTTGTTCAGGCGATAAAGGTCTTTTTCGAGTTCCTTTTTTTGGGATTTGTGTATTAGGATGCTGTTTATCTATACCTTGAAAACCGGTATCTGCCCAGATGGTTACCTCAGGAGGAATATGGCGAATTATATCGACTTTATCGAGTAAGCGTTTATCGTGACGGCGCCCATTTTTGCTCA
>NZ_NHNG01000603.1:0-1691 GCF_002287155.1 Arsenophonus sp. ENCA | reverse complement strand
AATGATTGCTTTACATAAACGATTATCTCGTAACAGCCGCTCTTTGTTGATCATTTCAAACCTTTATTCTCTAAGTTAAACCTCTTTTTATTCTCAATAGCGTGACAAAAAATGCAAGTCTCTATTCAGCAACTAGTTTAATACACCCCTTACCCCTCACGAGGTGAAAGGGGGAGAATTGGCTAAACCTGAAAAACGAAAACCCCAAACACTGAACTACAACGATTATCTGGTTGCTTACAACGAGGAAGTGGGTGACAGATTACCACATGCTGTTGAAGCCAATGCCAAGCGTAAAACCCGCTTGAAGAAAATTGTTGGCTTACTGGCTAATCCAAACCTGGATGGCTGGCGAGCCTACGTGAGAGCATTTGTTGGCATGGCAAAGCCGTTTTACTTTGGTGAGAACAACACAGGCTGGACAGCGGATATTCTGTTTTACGACTCCAGTATGAAGGACTTACTGAACGTCGGCGTCAAACGATACTCCGTTTATCTGGGCTGCCAGTGATAAAGACGTTGGAGCAGTTTGATTACAAATATGCCAGCGGTGTTCCCCGTAACCAAATACAGGAACTGGCTGGACTGGCTTTCATTGAGCGCCAGGAGAATATCGTGTTGCTAGGTCCGTCTGGTGTCGGCAAGACCCACCTGGCTACTGCCATCAGCTATAGGGCTGCGATGCAGGGATTAAGCATCCGTTTTCTAACTGCAGCGGACATGATGTTGCAGCTGCTTACCTCTCATCGACAAGGTGACCTCAAGGGATATCTTACCCGAGTTATCAGTAAACCTAGATTATTGATTATCGATGAAGTTGGCTATTTACCTTTTGGCAAGGAAGAAGCAAACCTGTTCTTCCAGGTGGTGGCAAAGCGATATGAAGCGGGTAGTGTGCTCTTAACCAGTAATCTGTCTTTTGCTCAGTGGTCAAGTACATTTGGTGATGATGAGACGCTAACAGCCGCTATGCTGGATCGATTGCTGCACCATGCACATATCGTACAGATTAGTGGACAAAGTTATCGGTTAAAAGACAAGCTAAAAAGCGGTCAGCTACATAAAAAATTGAAAGCGGAACTGAGCGAGTAAATTAAAGGGGGTGGATCAGTTTTACTTTAGCAAAGTGGATCAGAATTCAATTGGCATTGACACCACGCTACCTATCTCTGTGTGGTTCCAATGACGCTTACGTTTTTTCACAAATGTTGATCTCTTCAAAATGGGAATTTTTTCTGTGAATGAGAGAACGGGAGGTTTTTTAAAGTAGGGCAGTTAATTTTTTTAACCTCCCCCCCACTGTTTTGTATTTAAAAACAATGGCTTGTCAAATCGCTTTTCGTCTTTCGCTGATGGCAACCGTCTTCGCCTACGCAAAGGATTTGACAGTTTTCAATGGTATCCGCACCCCCTTTGAAGAGGCTGTCGCAAAAGGGGTGGAATTTTTTTTTTCAACAATATCCCACCGTGCAGATTTTCTCTTTTTCTGATTTTAGTTTGTACAAATAATAGACTGAAAATCATCCATAATATCAGAGCAACCGCTCTTGATAAGTTATAGGCCATTGCATGCAGGGTAAATTCGAGCTTTACCGCTAATAATCCCTTACGCCGGAAACGTTCCAAACCCTGAATTCCCCGCAATGCTGAAAACACAGGTTCAACCATGCTCTTTCGCTGATTCAAGATTT
>NZ_NHNG01000345.1:0-1736 GCF_002287155.1 Arsenophonus sp. ENCA | reverse complement strand
CAGTTGGCTGCCATCTTTACCTTTTTTTTCACGATTTTCTTGGCGGCATTTTAACACTTCAGCGCTCTGTTCCAATTGCTGAATGCGTTTTTCTATCCGCACTGTGACTGGCGCTGCTGAGAGAACCTTTTTTTCTCCACGAGTTTCGCACCAATAAAAAAACGCTCTATTTTTAAGTTTAATTCAGCATGATATATAAATAGTCAAAACCTTATAAATCAAATACAACTTATTGTAATTTAAGAAAATTTATGTTTTTTAGTAACTTGCAGATTAATCATTGCTTTTAAGCCATTTTTAGAATTTTATATGCCTGTGCGAAACTCGTGTTCTCGTGAAATCGCTTCCTGCGTCAAAAGATCATAATGAGAACAGGCGGCCTCTATAACTGTTCCATCACCAGCCAGACAGGAAACCCCAGATTGGGTACGAAGAAAAACGGATAATGTAAGTTCTTTAAAAAAACTGCCCGTCAGGACAGTCTGATGTTGATAAATGAAACGTCCAAGGCTGGCATGATCAGGTGTCACGCCATGGCTGACAAAAATACATCCCAAATCTAAACGCGCCAGATTTTCAAGTGCTCTGAGCGAACTATGCCCTTTCATGATCCCATAAAGCAAAATTCCCATCATTGAACGAGGAGAATACGGCGCTCTACCTGTTGAAGAATAACAGCGTTCGAAAGGTACCCAGTCTTGTTCATCCAAAATCTCTGTGACAATAAATGCCCTACGTTCACCAATTTGCTTGAGATAATCGCAAAGGGAAACAGAACCCTCCAAGATAGGTAGATTTTGCGCTTTGACAAACTTACGTTTGGTGTGAGAAGGCGATTCCAGTTTGCGAGTAAATACGGTCATAAAAGATCTGCGTTTAAAACGAATAAAGCAAATTTTAATCGATAACATGAGCTTTTGCGACAGCCTCAAAAAAGCGGAGTTTGAACAGGTTGAAATGATGCGTGATTCCGCACTGGCATATCCAATGGTGGAAGATTTGCTGGAAAACGGCGAGCCAGAGCTTTCAATTTTCTATCGCACGGAAAATGGAACGTTATTGAAAATCCGGCCTGATTTGTTGGGAATCTATGCCGATAAGCCGTTTATGCTCGATGTGAAAACGACTGATGATGTTCATGATTTTTGTAAATCCGTTGATAAGTTTGGTTATCACATACAGGCGGAATTTTACCGTCTGGTTGCAAATTGGGTTTTTGGGCGTGAAATGGCTTTCGCTTTCTGTGCAATTGGCAAAAACCCAGCTTGTGGGCGTTTTCCGGTGAAACTTTGTGAACCCGACGACGAAGATAGCGAGCAGGGGTTATACGAAGTCAACCGTGTAATTGATATGTTGGAAAACGTGATTGAAACGTACCCAATAGTCAAAGTATCCCGTCCTTTCTGGGCAACACAGGCGGATAGAAAACGCAGAGAAGCGGTTGCGGTAGAAGGAGGTGTTGCATGAATACACGAGTTTCGCAGTCTCTAAAAAAGAAGTATAAATTTAAAAACAAGAAAAAATAAGGATGTTCATATTTTGTCCGGTTATCCATGCATTAAAGATATCTATAAAATATTCTTGCAAGTAAGCAGTGTAAGATACTCTAGTTTGGCGTTATCAGAAGTCAGCCCATCGCCTTTATCTCATGACACGGTTAGCCGATGGTTAAAAAGTAGATGTTTCCGCCCTAAAGACCTATGGCGATTAGTTGAACCTTCTATAGACAAAAAAAG
>NZ_NHNG01000707.1:0-1812 GCF_002287155.1 Arsenophonus sp. ENCA | reverse complement strand
TGTTGCATTTTCTAGACAAATGGAGCCTTACATATGCAGATTAGAAAAGGATTTCACAACACAAATATTGCTTTCAGCAGTTAGATTGAGTGATACAAATGCAATTCGTCTGTATCAGTATCTCAGACACGAGTTTCGCACCAATAAAAAAACGCTCTATTTTTAAGTTTAATTCAGCATGATATATAAATAGTCAAAACCTTATAAATCAAATACAACTTATTGTAATTTAATAAAATTTATGTTTTTTAGTAACTTGCAGATTAATCATTGCTTTTAAGCCATTTTTAGAATTTTATATGCCTGTGCGAAACTCGTGCACAATTGAACAGTTAACTCACTCCTTAGGATTAGAATCTGAACATCTAACCGACTGGCAGTTACGAGAGTGTGCGGATTATATGCAATTAAAAAGCAAAGTAAGCTTTTTTACACCAGCTGAATTGGAACATATCCCGTTACCCGCTTTAATTGAAATAGAAGGGGTATGGTGGATATTTACCAATATAACGCAACAAATTATTGAAGTAATAAATCCGTGTTCAGAGAAAACATTAACTTTTCCTCATTATAATAAGCCCAAAAAACCAATCAAATTTAAAGTACTGCTCGTGGCGGAAAAAAATTAACTGCTAAAAAAATCAAATTTGTATTAGATTGGTTTTCCCCTTCAGTCCTTAGACAAAATAAACAACTAAGAGATATTTTTATACTCGCCAGCGTTGTGCAAATATTTGCCCTTATTCACCCAATTCTTTTTCAACATCTGATTGATAAAGTCTTGGTAGGACGTAGCCTAAATAGCTTACATGTTTTAGCATTTGCCATTGTCTCATTAGCAATAGCCGAACCTATTTATAGTTTTATTCGTAATAAAATTTTTAATCATACCTCTGGCCAAATTAATGCTGAATTATCCGGCCGCTTATATCGTCATTTATTAGGACTGCCGCTTGACTATTTTAAACAGCGACAAACAGGGCAAATTATTGCCCGAGTTCGTGAGATGGCGCAAATTAGGCAATTTCTCACTGGCTCAACATTAATGCTGTTTATCGATCTATTTTTTGTCACATTATTTATTGTCGTGTTATTCAACTACAGTACCCAACTTGCTCGCATCGTCGTTGGTTCATTGGTTCTCTATTTTATCTTTTGGCTATTAATTGGCCCGATTATTCGTAAACGGGTAGAAAAAGAGTATGAAGCTCAAGCCGATAATACCACTTTTCTTACTGAAACAATCACGGGTATTGAAACCGTTAAAACAACCGCCACCGAGAATAGGTTTTTACAACGCTGGCAAAAAATCTTAAGTCACCAATTACAAAAAAGCTTCCAGGTGCAAAAAAGCAGTATCATTGCCAGTCAAATTATTACACTGGTCAATAAAATAACTACCGCTATTCTATTATGGTTTGGTGTTAAAGCCGTTATGCAAGGCCAACTTAGTCCTGGAGAATTAATTGCTTTTAATATGCTTAGCGCACACGTTACTCAGCCGATCCTTCGTCTGGCGCAAGTATGGCAAGATTTTCAGCACACCCTTATCGCACTTAAACGTGTTGGTGATATTCTTGATGAACCTACTGAATTTGGCCAAAAGGGGTTAGCCAATACAGCATCTATTAATGGTAATATTGAATTTAATCATATCAGATTTCGTTATGCTAACGACATGCCAGAAGTATTGCAGAACCTATCCTTGTCAATAAAGGCCGGACAATTTATCGGTATCACAGGCCCTTCAGGATCGGGAAAAAGTACCTTAACAAAGTTATTACAACGACTTTATGTTCCTCAGCAGGGTCA
>NZ_NHNG01000559.1:0-23680 GCF_002287155.1 Arsenophonus sp. ENCA | reverse complement strand
ACATAAACGATTATCTCGTAACAGCCGCTCTTTGTTGATCATTTCAAACCTTTATTCTCTAAGTTAAACCTCTTTTTATTCTCAATAGCGTGACAAAAAATGCAAGTCTCTATTCAGCAACTAGTTTTAAGAATCTGCGTCGGCGAAAAAAAATGTATTCGGGAAAGAAAAGACAGACCACTCGAAAAGGGCTTATTATGACTGACGAAACAAGGCAAATTGGATTTATCCCCATGAGCAAAAATGGGCGCCGTCACGATAAACGCTTACTCGATAAAGTCGATATAATTCGCCATATTCCTCCTGAGGTAACCATCTGGGCAGATACCGGTTTTCAAGGTATAGATAAACAGCATCCTAATACACAAATCCCAAAAAAAGGAACTCGAAAAAGACCTTTATCGCCTGAACAAAAACAAGAAAATAAAATAATCTCGGGCATCCGTATTACAGTTGAACACGCCATCGCGGGTATCAAGCGCCTCGGTTGCATGACCCAAATTTTACGGAATCGTAGACCCTTTATTGATGATACCTTCTTACTCCTTAGCGCAGGTCTTTGGAATTTCCATCTCAGAACAGCGTAAAATTTACTTCAATCACCGAAACACCCTTATTTCACTATTAAGCAACACGCTTAGTATCTTACACTGCTTACTTGCAAGAATATTTTATAGATATCTTTAATGCATGGATAACCGGACAAAATATGAACATCCTGATTTTTTCTTGTTTTTAAATTTATACTTCTTTTTTAGAGACTGCGAAACTCGTGACAAAGCTAAATCACACGGATCTGCTTCTGCTAGATGATTGGGGGCTTGAGCCTCTTTCATCAGAGCAACGAAGCGATCTACTGGAAATTATTGACCTAATGTATCAAAAAGGTTCAATTATTGTGGTAAGCCAATTACCGATAGAAAATTGGTACAAAATGATAGGTGATTCAACCCATGCAGATGCAATCTTAGATCGGCTGGTTCATGGCAGCATCAAATTAGAGCTAAAAGGAGAATCAATGCGAAAAATACAAACGCTATTGACTGATGGAGATCAGTGAAGTTAATTTAAAAAATGGTTCTGTGATAATGACACAAAGCGATCTCCATCGATGTTAATAAGTGATCTTCTTCATGGTAATACGCACCGCGATCGTGTGTTTCAAAATAAGCTGATCCGGAAATTTTACGCTCACCATGGGCGGAATGGACAACTAGATCATTTCGACCTGAAACTTGAGCCTTTATCCCAACCTCAGCTAGTCCGGCAATAATAATTTGTGTTGAAATAGTTTTATCATAGGCTGGTTTACCCGGCATAAAGGTAAAACAGGTGTTTCCCAAATCATGAAAAACCGCACCACCACCACTGCGGCGGCGAGCTAGTTTGACTCCATCTTGGGCCATTTTACGTGTATTACACTCTTTCCATGGATTTTGTGCCCGACCAATAACGACAGTATTATTATTGCGCCAAAGAAACATAATCCGCTGCTTGACTGACATTTGGCGAAAAATAGCCTCTTCAACAGCTAAATTAAACCAGGGATCAAATGATTCAGAAATAAGAAGACGTATTATAGCCATAAGAATTTTGCCAGCCTATATTCATTTTGTTATAGCAAAAACCAAAAAGTTATTATAACTAAAAATGACACTTAAATACGGCGTGCCTGCCAGAAAACCTTGCGCCAGTATATATTGTTTAACGAAGAGCGAATAACACCTTTGCTAGTTGAGGCATGAATAAAAGTATTATCCGTATCATAAATACCAACATGTAGACCATTTTCACCTGAGCCGGTTTTAAAAAAAACCAAATCGCCCGGCATAAGATCCTTAATATTAATACGGGTGCCATAAGTGGTTTGAGCTATTGTCGTACGCGGTAATTGAATGGCAAAACGATCACTAAAAGTTCGATAAACAAAGCCTGAACAATCAACTCCACTTGATGCTAAACCACCATAACGATATGGCGTACCATACCATTGTGATAGTTGTTCTTTAAGTTGGGCGATGGTCATAATAGGATCAGAAAGTTGGCTTTTTAACGGCGGAGCTGTTCTGTTTACTGAAGAAGAACAGCCAATTAAAGTAAGGTAAAATAAAAAAAGCAGGTGTTTAATTCTTATTAGCATAAAGCACCTTTATCGCTTAATAGGATAATTAAATAGACTTTAATCAGTGTTTAATAAAAAAACAAGTTTTTATTAATCGGTAATCACTATTTTTAAGCAATACACTGGCTATAAAAATAAGTATTCTGCTCAGTTTTTTAGCTTTATTTTCGCGTTACTTCAGGCCGAGAAATAATCCAAATACCAAGTAAAATAAATACTACACCGACAAATTTGATCAATGTCGCCGATTCATTAAACCAAGGCAAAGTAACTGCGAATAAGTAAACTAGCACATAGCTTAAACTAATCAGTGGGTAAGCTTTACTTAATGCTAAAAATTTCAAGGCAAATAGCCAGCAAACCATCGAAAGCACATAGCCAATTAAACCGATAAAAATCAGCCCAAACGCCGGCAGATTTTCAAGTAACCAATTAACATCCATCCACTGATGATTTAATTTAAACTCAGGTAATATAGTTACTCCAGCTTTTAAACAAAGCTGAGCTAAAGTGATCAATATTACACTACCGATACCCCAAAAGTAGCCTTTCATATATTTAATAAAACTATACCCAACATGATAATAAATACGCCGATCCAATGTTTGATACTGATCTTCTCTTGATAAATAAATTGTCCAATCAGTGTAACGATAACAAAGTTAATACTTAACATAGGATAAGCAATACTAAGCGGTAAAATTTGTAGTAATTTAAGCCAAAATAGCATGCCTAACGCAAGCAAAATAATCGCTATGAGCAGCCATTTTATGGCTAAACTATTTTTTGCCGGCAAATCACTTTGCCAATATACCACCGCTTGCTTTTGGCAAACCTGTCCAATGCAAGTTAACAGGCTAACAATTATCAATAAGAAAAAATGTGTCATGGTTGCTGATAATAGGTCATTATTGCCATTCTTGTATTGCGAACTACATGATCAGGCTTAGGAATATCATCAGGTAGCCCTTCATTTCTACGTAATAAAAGAACCACTGAAATTTGTCCTTCTTTCCGTGACAAGCTAAGCCATTTAGCAAAATTTCCTTGTTTGATTAAGCGAAATTGGCTATCGGGATAATTTAAGCCGTATCTTAATTCACCTGATCTTTCATATAAATAAATATCACCTTGATGTAATTCCCATGCCAAAGCTGCGCCTAATCCAACATTATCCGCTAGCACAAACTTACTTTCTTCCAACAAAGATATATTTTGCCGAATTAATTGCTGCGGTAACTTAGAATCAATAGTATCTTGCGGTAATGCAAAACTTATTGATAAGCTCAAGGCTAAAGAACATGCCGCACCCCACAACCAGTACCTGGCATTGGATATCAGACTAAAATAGCCAATAATCAGCCAAACGCAAAAAACCGTTATACCTAATGCCAGTTTTGGCCACTCCAATGGGGTATATAGCGGATGCTCAACAAATAACCCCATAATAATCAAAGTAATAATTGCCAATATGGCAAAAGCGATATTGGTAAAACCGTTAAATTTAATGGCTGTCAAATTGCGATTTTTAACACAATCAACCGCATATTTTGCCATCATTAATGCAAGCGGTGCCATCACCGGCAACATATAAGTAAGTAATTTACCCTTAGCGATACTAAAAAATACAAAAGGGACAATAAACCAACAAAGCAGAAAAAACATCTCCGGTTTGATTTTTCGTTCCTGCCAACTTTTTAATAATGTACCAGGTAAAAGCCCTAACCAAGGTATTACACCAAGTAAAATAATGGGAATATAAAACCAAAAAGGCGCTTTATGTTGGGCATCCTCTGATGAGAAGCGCTGAATATGTTCTACCCAGAAAAAGTAATGCCAATAATCCGGTTCATATTTATTGACAGCTAATGCCCAAGGAAGGCTTATTAATGCCGCACTGATGATGGCTATGCCACCAAATTTGAGCATCTCAGTAAAACGTTTTTGATACAGCATAATTGGCAGCATGACAATAACCGGGATAGCTAATGCTAAAAAACCCTTGGTCATAAATGCCATACCACAGGTAAGCCCCATAACTGCCCAGGCAAGTAACTTTGCAGCAGCTGTTGATGCTTTTAATAACCAAAAACAACATAGCATACAAGCAGTAAGCCACATGGTAAGCATCGGATCGAGTACGCTATAGGTGCCAACCGCAAAGACCAAAAACATCGAAACATACATTAAAGTAGCAACAAACGCGACGTTTCGATTACGCCACATTACCATCGCTAACCAGTAAATTAAGCCAGCGCTGATCATAGTTGCAAACACAGCACCAAAACGAACAGCAAAATTGGTATCACCAAATATCATTTGACTGATATTATTTATCCAATATCCGGCCACTGGCTTTTCAAAATAGCGAATATTAAGCAAGTAAGGCACAATCCAATCACCTTTTTGCAACATTTCTCGGCTAATTTCTGCGTAACGCGTTTCATCTGGCTGCCACAGCAGTCGGCCATTTAACGGTACTAAATAGGTAAAAATAAAAAAAAGTGCTAATAAAAAAGCACCTGTTTTTTGTAACTGTTTAGTTAACATCAAGCGCTATACCTCATGTTGACACCCTAGCCAACCCTCACGACCTGGAAAAGACGAACGAATAATTTTTCCATGCGGTAAAGAATCAATATCATTAGGTATTAATTCACGCAACGGACAAAATACCATTTGTTCTGCAATCATTCTCGCTAGTAAGCTGTCAAATTGCATCGATTTAGACATACCTTCTACTTCAGTATGAATAGTATAAACAGGCGTTCCTGCATCTTCCTGCATCGCGTTAATAATAAAATCATTAAAGTTTTCATCTTTAACCAAAGTGCCAACAACTTCATCATAAGTCGGTAGTGTTACTGGAATTTGTACAGTACCAATCGAACCATCCGCTAAAATAGGACGAAAAGGATGGGTACCACGGCAATCACTATTATAGTCAAATTTAAAATTTTCTTTCGCCGTTAATACGCGTTCATCGGCTCGCCAACCAGCTACAGCTGAACATTTCACGGTAGCGCCCGTTGCGGCTTCAAGCGCATCCACGCCTAATTTAATTTGTTCGACTAATTTGGTTCTTGGCCATTTACCTACATTAGCTTGCCAGCCTTGATGATCCCAAGCATGTAGCCCAACTTCATGACCTGCATCCAATGTTTGTTTCATTAAGTAACCTAGATCATTGGCTATTTTTTTACCTGACCAGGCTGTACCGGCTAATAAAATATCCCAACCATAGAGTGATGTCGCATTCGATCTTAACATTTTCCATAAAAATTTAGGTCGAAACAGGCGCCATAAATGACGCCCCATGTTATCTGGACCTACACTGAAAAAAAAACTGGCTCGAATTTGATATTTAGCGAGCACTTTAAGTAACTGTGGCACACCTTCTTTGGTACCTTGATAGGTATCCACATCAATTCTTAAGCCAATTTTCTTCATTATTTTTTACCTAATTCTTCCGTCGCAGCTTGCAAAAAGAAATCTAAAGTTTCATTAATAGTCTGTTTCATATCAACAGTTGGCTCCCAATCGAGCAAGCGCCGCGCATTTTCAATACTCGGTCTACGGTGCTCAACGTCTTGATATCCTTTACCATAATAACTACTACTTTCAATCTTTTTAAGACCAGCAAATGGAGGAAAGTGTTTACGTAACGGATGTCTTTCAAAACTGTCAAGTAGCATATCAGCTAATTGAGCAATGCTTGCTTCATTGGTTGGATTACCAATATTAATAATTTGACCATCGCATTTTTCATCTTTATTTTCAATAATACGAAATAATGCTTCAATACCATCTTTAATATCGGTGAAACAACGCTTCTGAGCGCCGCCATCAACTAATTTTATCGGTGAACCTTCGACCAAATTTAAAATTAGTTGGGTAATCGCTCGTGAACTACCAATACGGGCAGAATGTAAACTATCGAGACGTGGGCCCATCCAATTAAATGGTCTAAATAGAGTGAATTTCAACCCTTCTTTAACACCATATGCCCAAATAACGCGATCTAATAGCTGTTTAGAAACAGAATAAATCCAACGCTGTTTGTTAATTGGCCCGACAATTAAACGAGAAGTATCTTCATCAAATTCTTTATCATCACACATCCCGTAAACTTCAGAAGTTGATGGGAAAATAATACGTTTATTATATTTTACACAATAACGCACTATCTTTAAGTTTTCTTCAAAATCTAACTCAAAAACTTTTAGTGGATTGCGGGTATATTCAATCGGTGTTGCAATAGCAACCAGTGGTAAAATGATATCACATTTTTTAATATGATATTCAATCCACTCAGTATGAATACTAATATCGCCTTCAACAAAATGAAAACGCTGATCATCACCAAAACGGGGATCATTAATAAAACGGGCAACAGCAGAAGAACTAATATCCAAACCATAGATATCATAGTGACCATCTGCTAATAAACGTTCGGTTAAGTGATTACCAATAAAACCATTTACACCCAAGATCAAAATACGCTTACGCCGTTTTACCTGGGTCGTCGGTTTAGCACCAACACGCACGCCATTGACGATTCCCATTTCAGCCGCTAAACGCGATCCTTCAACGTATAATCCAGCTCCACTCTGCCCGGTCAGAATTTCAAGCACACCTTGACCACAATCTATTTGCAATGGTTCGGTAGAAATTACTGTACCCGGTAATTTATCGTGTGATTTTTCTAGCACACGGGCACGCCAGACAATCATTTTACTCTCAGCCAAATAAGTAAATGCACCTGGATATGGCTCGGTTACCGCTCGTACTAAGTTATTCACTTCGGTCGCAGATTTAGACCAATCAATTAAACCATCTTCAGCGCTACGACGGCCAAAATAGGTTGCCTTACTTTCATCTTGGGGTGTTGCTGAATAATCACCTATTTTAATTAAGGGTAATGTATCAGCCAAAAGCTGTTCAGCCGCCTGACGAATTTTCTCATGTAACACTAATGCAGTATCTGTTGCATCAATAGAGATTTTTTTCTGTGCAACAATATCACCCGCATCCGGCTTAGCTATCATCTTATGTAATGTGACACCCGTTTCTGTTTCGCCATGCAAAATAGCCCAATTAATTGGCACACGACCACGATATTTAGGCAATAAAGAACCATGCAAGTTAAAAGCACCTTTAGGGGCTAACGCCAATAACTCTTGACTAAGCATGTGGCGATAGTAAAAAGAGAAAATAACATCCGGTTGCATTTTCTCAATACGCTCAATCCAAAGTGAATGATTGACATTTTCTGGCGCAAATACAGATAAGCCCATCTCAGCCCCCAAGCGCGCAACTGAGGAAAAGAAATGATTCTCTTGAGGATCATCTGTATGTGTAAAAACAGCTTGAATTTCAAAGCCCGCCTTCTGTAGCGCCTTTAATCCCACACAACCAATATCATGGTAAGCAAAAACAATAGCTTTCATTATTTTTTTTCCTGATTTTCGTCAGTATCTAGATGAACACCAACTATCTTTTGAATAAAGTAACGGGGTCGGGCACGAACATCATTGTACATTCTGCCAATATATTCACCGAGTAGTCCCATGGCAATAAATTGCGCGCCAATAAATATGAATAGAATAGCAAACAGCGTAAAAACACCCTCTGCAGCCCACATTGCACCAAAAATAAGACGCAAAATAATTAACAGAACCGCCAGTAAAAATCCACTTGCCGCAATAAAACTACCAACTACACTCAACAAACGTAACGGAGTAGTAGTTAAACAAGTGAGTAAATCAAACATTAAATTTACTAGCTTCATCAAGCTATATTTTGAATCACCAAACTCACGTTCTGCATGGGCAACATCAATTTCGATTGTTCTTTTAGCAAACGTATTTGCTAAAATGGGAATAAATGTACTGCGTTCATGACACTGTAGCATCGCATTAATAATATTACGCCGATAAGCACGCAACATGCAGCCATAATCGCCCATGCTGCGCCCAGTTGCTTTGGTGATCATAGCATTAATGATTTTTGACGCTTTTTTACGAAACCAAGAATCTTGCCGATTCATCCGTCTGGTCCCGACTACGTCATAGCCTTCTTCCGCTACCTGTACCAGATGTGGAATTTCTTCGGGCGGGTTTTGTAAATCAGCATCCAAGGTGATCACAAGATCACCGGTTGCCTGTTTAAAACCAGCCATAATGGCAGAATGTTGACCATAGTTACGATTTAAAATCACTGCAATAACGTGATTTGCCGGATTTTCAGCAGCATCCATCAGCAATCTAGCTGAATTATCAGCACTACCATCATCAACTAAAATTAATTCATATGGCTGTTTCAATCTCTGACAAGCAGCCAATGTTCTTTCCAATAACTGGGGTAAGCTTTGCTCTTCGTTATAAATAGGGATAACGATAGAAACTTTTTTTATTTCTTCAAAATCATTTTGAAAAGACACTATCTCGGCTCCGAAAAAATTTCATTAATAGCAGCAACAACGTGATCAACATCTTGAGCACGCATGTCAGGGAATAGTGGCAATGAACATAAGGTCTTCGAGTTCCATTCAGAATTAGGTAGAGAAAGCGATGGATAATGTTCTCTATAATATTTTTGCGTATGAGCCGCTCGGAAATGTAGACCAGTGCCAATATTCTTCTCTTTTAAGCGTTCCATAAAACTATCACGGTCAATACCACAGACAGCTTTATCGACTCGAACCATAAACAGATGATTGGCATGTAAATGGGGATAATTGGGTACATCCAACATTTTTAACGGCAGATTGGCAAGCGCTTGTCGATAATAAGCAACAAGCTCTGCACGACGTTTATTTATCTGTGTTAACTTTGTTAATTGAACAACAGCAATTGCCGCATGAATATCAGAGAGATTATATTTAAATCCAGGTTCAACGACCTCAGCCTGTGGTTTACGACCTTGTATTTGTCGATCGAAGGCATCTACACCTAAACCATGAAATTTTAAACATCGCAGACGTATGGCCAAGGCATCATCATCGGTAGCGACTAAACCGCCTTCGGCACAAGTGATATTTTTAATCGCATGAAATGAAAAAATGGCGGTGCCCTGTTGACCAATCCATTCACTTTGATACTGAGTACCTACGGCATGAGCCGCATCCTCGATCAATGCGATATTGTTTCTTTGTGCAATCTTACGTAACGCGTCAAGATCGCATGGCGCCCCGGCGTAATGTACCGGAATAATCGCTTTTGTCTTAGGGGTAATCGCCTTCTCAACGACATCAGGCTGAACCATTAAAGTGTCACGATCTACATCAATCATGACTGGATGTGCCCCTAACAAGGTGATCATATTAATGGTTGAAACCCATGTTAATGAGGGGGTAATAACTTCTCCAGGACCAATTCCTAAGGCGATAAGCGTTATATGCATACCCGCAGTTGCCGAACAAAAAGCAATTGCATGCCGACAACCAAATTTATGGCGAAAGTCTTCTTCGAGTTGATGATTTTGCGGCCCGGTGGTGATCCAACCAGAACGTAATACATTTTCTACCGCCCGGATCTCTTCGTCACCTATTGCTGGGCGAGAAAAAGGAAGAAAATCATTCATGAGATTAACCTACTAGCAATTCATCTAATATTTTTTTTAGAGTCAGTTGTCTATAATATCATAAAATAGCTTAACTACACATCAACATGACAATAACTTTCCAATCTAACTAATCAGAACGGATTAATTTGTTAAATATACTTGGCTAAAGAGAATTTCATATTAGTTAAGTAAATTAAAAAAACAAAATAAACCCCCTAATAATTCTTATCAATAAGAAAGTGAATAAATAATAATAAGTAAATTTAAAGTCAATGTTAGTGCAATTTTGTTAATAAGTGTTTTTGATTAATAGAGTAAAATAACGAACTTTTGTTTAGGATTATATTGATATAATTGAATAATAAAAAAGCCGCTTTAGCGGCTTTTTAGAATAATAATTCATTATTTATGAGGCTTTATCTTTTCAACCCGGCCTTTCAACTTTTGCCCTGGTCGAAAAGTCACCACTCGACGAGCAGTGATGGGAATATCTTCTCCAGTCTTTGGATTTCGACCTGGTCGTTGATTTTTATCACGCAGATCAAAATTACCAAACCCTGACAGTTTCACCTGCTCCCCATTTTCTAATGAACGACGAACTTCTTCAAAGAAAAGTTCAACCAGGTCTTTCGCATCACGTTTGCTTATACCCAGTTTTTCGAACAGACTTTCTGACATTTCAGCTTTTGTAAGCGCCATAGGTTTAGTCCCTCAAGGATGCTTGGAATCGCCGTTTTAACGCAGCAACACATTTATCAACAGTTGCGGCAATCTCTTCTTCTTCCAGAGTACGATTTGTATCCTGCAAGATTAAGCTAATAGCAAGGCTCTTATAACCTTCCGCTACACCTTTACCACAGTACACGTCAAACAAGTTTATGCCAACTATATGATTTATGCCAATTTTCTTGCATTCAGCTAATACGTCCGCTGTTGCAACCTCTTCTGGTACTACAACAGCAATATCCCGTCGGTTGGCTGGGAAACGTGAAATCATATTTGCTTTAGGAATAACACGCTCTGCAACAGTATCCCACAGCAATTCAAAAACAAGTGTCCGACCATTCAAATCTAGCTTATTTTCCAGTTCAGGGTGAATAACGCCTATATATCCAATATAATCATTATTCAGATAAATCCCAGCGCTTTGTCCAGGATGAAGTGCAGGATTAGAATGAGCCTTATAAATAATATTGTCTAATTTTCCGGTTAATGCCAGTATTGCTTCGACATCACCTTTGATATCAAAAAAATCAACAGCGCGTTTTTCTTGTGACCAGTGTTCTTCATAACGATTGCCAGTAATCACAGCCGCTAACATCAATTCTTGCCGAATACCATGCTCTGCTGTTACATCCGGCACAAATCGTAATCCAGTTTCAAACAGTCGAATGCGATTTTGTTGACGATTTTGATTGTAAATTACTGTCGTTAATAAGCCGGGCAATAAAGAAAGCCGCATTACCGACATATCTGCTGAAATAGGATCCGGTAAAATCATTGCATCAGAATCTGGATGCAGTAGTTGCTGAATTTTAGGATCAACAAAACTGTAGGTAATCGTTTCATTGTAATCACGATCAATTAATAATGTTTTCACTCGTTTTAATGGCAGCGCTGATTCACAACGGGGGGTCATAACTAAATCTGCATGTAACGGTACATCAGGTATATTATTATAACCATAAACACGGGCTACTTCTTCAATCAGATCTTCTTCAATTTGCATATCAAAACGCCAAGAAGGAGCAACCACCTGCCAATTATCTTGCTCACCATTTACTTGGCATCCCAAACGCTGAAGGATCTGGGTAACGTTAATATCTGGAATACAATGACCAATCAAACGATCCAGTTTTTGCCGAGTCAGGGTTATTGTTGCCACTTTCGGTAAGTTTGTTTGATGGCTAACATCAATAATATTTCCAACCTCGCCACCACAAATTTCAACGATTAATCTAGTCGCACGTTCCATAGCTTTATATTGCAGCTGTGGATCAACGCCCCGTTCAAAACGGTGTGAAGCCTCAGTATGAAGACCATAATTACGTGCCCGGCCAGCAATCGCCAGAGGATCGAAAAAAGCACTCTCTAACAGAATATTAGTGGTTTTTTCATTAACGCTAGAGTGCTTGCCACCAAAAATACCGGCAATCCCTAAGGCATTCTTCTCATCGGCGATGACTAAAGTATCTGGCTTCAAAGTTACCTTGCTGCCATCGAGCAAAACTAATGTTTCATCCTGTTTTGCCATTCGAACAATGATCATGCCATTTAAGCGATCAAGATCATAAGCATGCAAGGGTTGACCTAATTCTAATAACACAAAATTAGTAATATCAACCACCGGATCAATACTGCGGATCCCCCCTCGACGTAATTTTTCTCTCATCCAGCTAGGGGTTTGCGCTGTAACATCGATGCCCTTTATTACTCGTCCTAAAAAGCGTGGACATGCCATAGGCGCTTCCACCTGAATAGGAAAAACACTAGCATCAGTGACTTTAGCTGGTTCAATTTCTATCGTATTTAACTCTAGGTTATTGATAGCTGCAATATCGCGAGCGATACCTAAAATACTTAAACAATCAGCTCGATTCGGTGTCAAACTTACATCAAAAATATAGTCATCCAGTTGCAAGTAGTTACGAATATCGGTACCAATAGGCGCGTCCTGTGGTAGCTCAATAATACCAGTATGATCATCCGAAATGCCAAGTTCAGAATAAGAACAAAGCATACCTTCAGAAAGCTCACCGCGGAGTTTTGTCGCTTTTATTTTAAAATTATCGGGTAAAACCGCGCCAATTGTTGCCACAGCGACTTTTAACCCTTGACGACAATTTGGTGCTCCACAGACAATATTGAGTAACTGTTCAGTGCCAATATTGACCTTTGTTAACTGTAACTTATCTGCATTAGGATGCTGAACACATTCAACAACCTCACCGACTACCACACCCTGGAATTGACCGGCGACAGATTTAACATCATCAATTTCCAAACCCGCCATCGTCATCTGCTCTGATAAGGCTTCACTGCTTATTGCTGGATTTATCCATTCACGTAACCAAAATTCACTCAATTTCATGTGATAATCCTGCCTTATCTAAATTGTTTAAGAAAACGAAGATCATTTTCAAAAAAAGCACGTAAATCCGTCACACCATAGCGTAACATCGTTAAACGCTCCATTCCCATTCCAAAGGCAAAACCAGAATATAAGTCAGGATCAATGCCAACATTGCGTAATACATTGGGATGTACCATGCCACAACCTAACACTTCTAACCATTTACCATTTTTATCCATCACATCAACTTCAGCTGAAGGTTCAGTGAATGGAAAATATGATGGCCGAAAACGAACGCAGGTTTTTTTTTCAAAAAAATGATTTAAAAAGTCATGCAATGTACCTTTTAAATTGGTACAATTAATATTTTTATCAACAATCAAGCCTTCTGTCTGATGGAACATTGGCGTATGGGTTTGATCATAATCATTTCGATACACTCGACCAGGAGCAATAATACGAATTGGCGGTTGTTTACCCTTCATGGTACGAATTTGCACACCAGAAGTTTGTGTACGTAATAGACGCGTAGTATCAAACCAAAAAGTATCATGTGAAGCACGAGCCGGATGATGAGCTGGAATATTTAAAGCATCAAAATTGTGATAGTCATCCTCTATTTCAGGGCCGGAAACAACAGAAAAACCAAGTTCAGCAAAAAATTCTTCAATACGATCAATGGTACGGGTTACTGGATGAAGACTACCATGTTCGATCTGGCGTCCTGGCAATGAAATATCTATTTTCTCTGCCGCTAATCGAGCATTCAATATCGTATTTTCTAACTGCTCTTTACGTATATTCAATGAATTCTGAACTTGTTGTTTCGCCTGATTAATAACTGCTCCTGCTGCAGGGCGCTCTTCTGCAGGTAGATCACGCAACGTTGACATCTGTAGTGTTAAATGGCCTTTTTTACCTAAAAACTCAACACGCACTGAATCCAACGCAGCAACATCCTGAGCTTTTTCTATGGCTGCTTTTGCCTGCGCAACCAACTCGACGAGATGTAGCATTGTTCCCTCTTCTTACGACCCTTTGGCCTAATCATTGTTGAAAATAAAATTTTTTAGCAATTACTAACAAAAAAGCCTCCATTTGGAGGCTTATCGCGGTTTTTCGTTTCTTTTCTTAAATGCGCGAAAGCCCCAAATTTTAGGTGCTAAAATAAAAAAAGAACCGAAAAAAAACAATTTTCATCTTTAAGCGGCTATTCATAAAATAACTCTTACTTATAATACAACGGGTCATCGATAATAAAAAAGAGGGAGCTAAGTCCCCCTTAATTTAACTGATTTAAGCTAACGCGCTTTTTGCCTTCTCGACTAATGCTGCAAATGCAACTTTATCAAAAACAGCAATATCAGATAAGATTTTACGGTCAATTTCAATTGAGGCCTTCTTCAAACCATTAATAAAACGACTATAAGACAAACCATTCTGACGAGCAGCAGCATTAATACGTGCGATCCACAATTGGCGGAACTGACGCTTACGCTGACGACGGTCACGATAAGCATACTGACCGGCTTTAATTACCGCCTGGAAAGCAACACGATAAACACGCGAACGAGCACCATAGTAACCTTTCGCTTGCTTTAATATTTTTTTGTGACGTGCGCCGGCTATTACACCACGTTTTACGCGAGCCATATATACCTCCTATCACTTCGAATTAAATTCGATAATCTTAAACTAAAAAATTCAAACTTATGCGTATGGCAAACAAGCCACTACCAAACCCAGGTCACCTTTAGAAACCATAGTTTTTGGTCGTAAATGACGCTTACGCTTAGTTGACTTTTTAGTCAGAATATGACGAAGGTTAGCGTGCTTGCGTTTAAAACCGCCACTGGCAGTTTTTTTAAAACGCTTTGCCGCACCACGTACTGTTTTAATCTTTGGCATTTTAAATATCCACTTCGCATTGTTAATTGTAACTAGCTAGGCGAATAGTTTTCCATCTAGATAGAACGCTATTACTTGGTTGCCTAACTATTTCTTTTTCGGTGCAAGCACCATGATCATCTGACGGCCTTCGATCTTGCTTGGAAAAGATTCGACGACTGACATCTCATCCAAATCGTTTTTGATACGATTAAGCATATCAATACCGATTTGTTGGTGCGCCATTTCACGACCACGAAACCGTAACGTGATTTTGGCTTTATCACCATCATCCAGAAAGCGAATCAGGTTGCGTAGTTTGACCTGATAATCACCTTCATCTGTACCAGGTCGGAATTTAATTTCCTTTACCTGAATAACTCTTTGTTTCTTTTTTTGCTCTTTGAGCGATTTACTCTTCTCATAGAGGAACTTGCCGTAATCCATGATACGGCAAACCGGCGGCTCGGCATTTGGACTGATTTCGACTAAATCAACACCAGCTTCCTCGGCTTTTTCAAGAGCTTCTTTTAGACTGATAATACCAATCTGCTCGCCATCTAAACCAGTTAAACGAACTTCAGAAGCACGAATCTCCGTATTAATACGATTCGGGCGCGCCGTTTGAATTCTTTTTCCGCCTTTAATACCTTATTCCTCCAGTTGATAAATACGACGAGTGCGAATTTCATCAAGCACTCTTTCTGCAAATTCTGTGACGTCAAATGTTCCTAAATCTTTACCATTACGGGTTCGAACAGATACCTGATCCGATTCAACTTCTTTATCACCACAAACTAGCATATAAGGAACACGACGCAAAGTATGCTCACGAATTTTAAAGCCTATTTTCTCGTTTCTCAAGTCCGCTTTTGCACGAATACCAAAATTACTCAATTTTTCTACTATTTTTTGTACAAAATCAGCCTGTGCATCCGTGATATTTATTATAACAATTTGTAATGGCGCCAACCAGGTTGGGAAGAAACCGGCATAATGCTCAGTTAAAATCCCAATAAAACGTTCAAGTGATCCTAAAACAGCACGATGGATCATTACTGGTACCTGACGTTCATTATTTTCATCCACATAGGAACCACCTAAACGACCCGGTAATGAGAAATCGAGCTGTACAGTACCACATTGCCAAGCCCGATCCAAACAATCATACAGAGTAAATTCAATTTTAGGCCCATAAAATGCACCTTCACCAGGTTGATAATCAAATACAATATCCCCCAGTGCCTTGGCAAGATCGGCTTCTGCGCGATCCCATTGAGCATCTGTGCCTATTCGTTTTTCTGGCCGGGTTGACAATTTAACGGCAATTTTTTCAAAGCCAAAGGTTGCATACACATCATAAATCATTCTAATGCAACTTTTTACTTCAGTTAAAATCTGATCTTCAGTACAAAAAATATGCGCATCATCTTGGGTAAAACCACGCACTCGCATCAAACCATGTAAAGCGCCAGATGGCTCATTACGGTGACAGCTACCAAACTCTGCCATACGTAATGGTAAATCACGATAAGATTTCAAGCCTTGATTAAATATTTGTACATGCCCTGGGCAATTCATCGGTTTTATACAATATTCTCGGTTTTCCGATGATGTGGTAAACATGTTTTCTTTATAGTTTTCCCAGTGACCTGTTTTTTCCCAAAGAATGCGATCCATCATTAATGGACCTTTTACTTCTTGGTATTGATATTCAGTCAATTTAGTCCGGATAAAGGTTTCCAATTCACGAAATATTACCCAACCATCATTATGCCAAAACGCCATACCTGGAGCTTCTTCCTGCATATGATAAAGATCAAGTTGTTTACCTATCTTACGATGATCTCGCTTAGCCGCTTCTTCTAAACGTAATAAATAAGCAGCTAATTGTTTTTTATCAGCCCAGGCTGTTCCATAGATCCTTTGTAGCATTTTATTATCGCTATTACCGCGCCAATATGCACCAGCCACTTTTTGTAATTTGAAGTAATGACAAAAACGCATATTAGGTACATGCGGCCCACGACACATATCAATATATTCTTCATGATAATAAAGTCCAGGATGATCATTTTTATTAATATTTTCATCCAAAATTTTAACTTTATAATCCTCACCTCGAGCAACAAACGTATCCCTAGCTTCCTGCCAACTAACCCGCTTTTTGATAACATCATAGTTCGTTTCAGCAAGTTCGTGCATGCGCTGCTCAAGTTTTTCTAAATCTTCCTGGGTTAAAGCGTGTTCCAGATCAACGTCATAATAAAAACCATTTTCAACGATAGGACCAATTGCCATTTTAGTCGTTGGCCATAATTGTTTAATCGCATGGCCAAGTAAATGTGCGCATGAGTGACGAATAATCCCTAAACCATCAAGATCTTTACTAGTAATAATGGCTAATTGAGCATCATTATTAATTATATCACTCGCATCAACAAGTTCACCATTAACACGACCGGCTATACAGGCTTTTGCAAGACCTGAGCCAATATCCTTTGCAATATCCATTACTGAAACAGCATGCTCATATTGACGTTGACTTCCGTCAGGAAGAGTAATAACTGGCATTTAAAATCCTTAATTTACAGTGGTGACCCATACGCAAGATCACATGTATAGAAATATATTTTTATTAAAAGTGAGTTAAAGCAATTTCTTACTTCACCTTGTAAGTGATGTAAGTGATAAAATACCTCAAATAGAGTAAAGGGAATACGTACTTGCATTAACTTAGCGGCGCATATTACCATCATGCAGGTCTAATTAATAGATTAAATCTGGGATAATAAGAATAAAACGCTAAAAAACTAATGACAAAATAATTTTCAGTTAGTTAAATTTTGATTAATTAACTTAATTTAAATTTATTTTTTATTATACAATGAAATAGCAATAAAAAACTAGTTTAGTCTATCGCTGAAATTTTATTCAGTTTGGGTCACTATGATTTTTAGTAAAAAATATAGCACGATAAAAATCATTATCAATTTTCTTATTATAAATCAATCAATAATTAATCTATCATAGCTATTGAGTTGTAAGCGTTTTTAATTTTCCAAAGATAGCGTGGTGCCTGCGCATTAGGGTGTTTTGTTTGAATATGTTGATAAAACTCTTCTGCTGTTAGTTTATTAATTTTATCGATTGCAACATGACGATTTTTATCAAAAATTCGTAATAATGCCCCGGCACCATTAACATAAGCAACCACAGTTGCATAATAAAGTACTTTTGGATCACGAACTCCAACTAAATGATTTTCTTGAATAAAACGAATATAGGCAGTTCCCACGTCAATATTGATCGCCGGATCTTTAAGTTGACTCGAGGTAGGTTGCCCCGCTTTACCTTGTAACCGATACGCATCACGACCAGCAGTAGAAGCCTTAACTTGCATTAGACCTATTGCATTGGATTTACTCACAGCATTAACCCGAAAATTAGATTCCACTTTAATAATTGCTCTAATTAAATTTTCATCAATCGCATAGCGTTGCGCCGCTTGTTTAATTACACCATCGTAAGGGCTTTTTGACGGTACACTTTTGGTTTGATCTTCCATGAAATAGCGTAGATAATCGTTCTGATAGACTGTTTTGGGGTTATTAGATTGTTTGCTTGAACAGCCGATTAATAAAATAATGAATACGACTCCACAACTTTTAAATTTCACCTTACACCAATCCTCTAGTGGTATGATCTATTTAGCATAGCCTAATAAGATAAAAATAAAAAATTACCCTGTTTAACGTTGAGTTGTGAAGAGGTTCTCATATCTGCTACTTACATTACAATTACAATAATTGATCGTATTGACATCTTTCATATATAGTTGATAATCATTCTCATTAAAGTGCAATTTACTACTTTTTACCGGGAAACCACTTATGTATAAAAGATCCAACCTTTCATCTAAGCACACTTTTACTGGTTTAATAATAATTGCTGTTGTTCTTCTTTTTAATCCAATCGCTTACGCAAAAAAATTTACCGTTGTAACAACTTTTACTATTATTCAGGATATTGCGCAAAATGTGGCAGGTAATGCTGCCAATGTCCAATCAATTACCAAACCGGGGGCTGAAATTCATGAATATCAACCAACTCCCAAAGACATATTAAAAGCACATAATGCTGATTTAATTTTATGGAATGGATTAGGACTTGAAACCTGGTTTAGTCGTTTTTTTGAAAACTTCAAACATATTCCTGCCGTTACTGTTACTAAAGGAATAAAACCGATGCCTATTCGAAAAGGGGAATATCAAGGAAATCCTAATCCTCATGCCTGGATGTCTGCCCAAAATGCATTGATTTACATTGAAAATATTCGGGCAGCACTAGTAAAATATGACTCTAAAAATGCAGATATTTATAACCAAAATGCGAAAATATATGCTAATAAAATTAGCAAAATTGATGCACCACTACGGGAAAGACTGGCACAAATCCCGCAACAAAAACGTTGGCTAGTGACCAGTGAAGGTGCTTTTAGTTATCTGGCTAGAGATTATGGTTTTAAAGAAGCTTATTTGTGGCCAATTAATGCAGAAGAGCAAGGTTCACCGCAACAAGTTCGTAAAGTTATTGATACTGTGAAAAAACATAATATTCCAGTTGTGTTTAGCGAAAGTACCGTTTCTGATAAACCAGCGAAACAAGTCAGCCGAGAAACCGGGGCCCAATATGGTGGTGTACTCTATGTTGACTCTTTGTCTACCCCCGATGGCCCAGTTCCAACATATATCGAATTATTAAAAACTACCGTTGATACTATTGCAAAAGGTTTTGGTCAATAATAATGAGTAACAAAATTTTTTACGAAAAACCAAACTTAGTTGTTGATAATGCTACTGTTACATACAATAACGGGCATACTGCTATTTACGATGCCAGTTTTAATATTACTGGTGGTTCAATTTGTGCGCTAGTAGGCGTTAATGGTAGTGGCAAATCAACGCTGTTTAAGACAATAATGGGTTTAGTAACACCAACAAAAGGACGTGTAACATTAAACAATGCTGCGATCAAAACAGCGCTTAAACAAAATATTATTGCTTACGTACCACAAACTGAAGAAGTTGACTGGAACTTTCCAGTTCTAGTTTCCGATGTAGTTATGATGGGCCGCTACGGTAAAATGGGTATTTTACGTATTCCAAGCCAGCAAGATAAACAAATTGTTGCTGAAGCATTAGCGCGGGTTGATCTTACCGGTTTAGAACAACGACAAATAGGTGAGCTTTCTGGCGGCCAAAAGAAAAGAGTTTTTCTTGCACGAGCACTTGCGCAAGAAGGAAAAGTATTACTGCTTGATGAACCTTTTACCGGCGTCGATGTAAAAACAGAAAATGCGATTATTGAGCTTTTACGCTCTTTACGTAGCAATGGCTATTTAATTTTGGTTTCTACACATAACTTGGGAAGCGTTCCTGAATTTTGCGATCAAGTTATTTTAGTAAATCGAACTATACTGGCTAGTGGGCCGATCGAAACAACCTTTACCCAAAAAAATCTTCAACTCGCCTTCGGTGGTGTACTACGCCATATTAATCTCTCTGGTGCAGAACTTCACGATGATGATGATCCTCGTTCATTAACTGTTATTACTGATGATGAAAGAGCAGCTGTTTTTTATGGCAACCATGAACAAGCATCCGTCATTAAAAAGCAACCAGAGGAATAAATCATGTTGGATCTATTACTTCAACCTTTTGAATATAACTACATGGTTAAAGCAATCTGGGTTAGTGCAATCGTTGGAGCAGTCTGCGCTTTTCTGTCAGCTTATCTAATGTTAAAAGGGTGGTCGTTAATGGGAGATGCCCTTTCCCATTCAGTTGTTCCCGGAGTCGCAGGTGCTTATGCCCTTGGCCTTCCCTATTCTATAGGGGCATTTTTTACCGGTATTCTTGCCGCACTTTCCATGACATTGGTGCGCCATATTTCAAAACTAAAAGAAGATGCAGTAATTGGTTTTATTTTCTCCACCTTCTTTGCCATAGGATTGCTAATTCTTTCATTAAATCCCACTTCCGTTAATGTACAAACCATTATCTTTGGCAATATTTTAGGTATTGCAGATGAAGATGTATTACAAGTTGAAATTATTATTACCATTTCTTTTATTATAGTTATGTTTATCTGGAAAGATTTACTTGCCGTATTCTTTGATGAAAATCATGCCCGTTCTATTGGACTAAATCCGCTAAAATTAAAAATTATTTTTTTTACCCTATTAAGCGCATGCACGGTTGCTGCCTTACAAACTGTGGGAGCCATACTTGTGATAGCAATGGTTATTACCCCAGGCGCTACAGCTTATTTACTCACGGATCAATTCAAACGGTTACTTATTATTGCCATACTGATCGGATTTACTTCCAGTGCTCTTGGCGCTTATATCAGTTATTTTATTAATGGTGCGACAGGCGGAATTATCGTTACTTTGCAAACATTGATTTTTCTTTATGCCTTCTTTTTTGCCCCTAAATATGGTTTATTTGCTTCCCGCCGCAAAGCACGACAAGAAATTGTACACCTCAAACAGTTAAAACAAGAGGTAAGCAACAATGAATGATTTGATGCAATTATTAATAACACCTTTTACTTTTCCTTTTATGCAAAAAGCTATTATTACCGCCCTTGTAACCGGAACAGTGTGCGCTATTCTTTCCTGCTTTTTGATACTTAAAGGTTGGTCTTTAATGGGTGATGCTATTTCTCATGCTGTATTACCCGGCATTGTTATCGCCTTTGTTATTGGTATTCCTTTATCAATTGGTGCTTTTATATCAGGAATTTTTTGTGCATTCGCGACCGGTTATCTAAAAGAAAATAGCCGTATAAAAGAAGATACTGTCATGGGTATTATTTTTTCCGGTATGTTTGCCTTTGGATTAGTACTATTCGCCCGTATCGATACAGATCAACATCTTACCCATATTCTTTTTGGTAATATCCTTGGCATTACCAAAACTGAATTTAAACAAACGCTTTGGATCTCAGCTTTTACTATCGCGATTATCCTGTTAAAGCGCAAAGATTTTATGCTTTATTGTTTTGATCCTAATCAGGCAAAGGTTATTGGTTTACCCGTTAAACTTTTACATTATGGATTACTCTCTTTATTGGCACTTACCATTGTGGCATCTTTGCAAGCAGTAGGAATAATTCTGGTCATTGCTATGCTTATTTCCCCTGGAATTATAGCTTTTACACTCTGTCAAAATTTCAATCGAATGTTAATTATTGCAGTTATCGCCTCAACCACATCCTCCTTAATAGGCACTATTTTGAGTTTTCATATTGATGCCGCAACTGGGCCTTGTATAGTAATAACTCAAGCAATTTATTTTATTGCTGCATTAATCTACAGCTATATTAGTAAAATAAAAAAGCGCTCTTCTTTCGATAAAATTTCAATTCATCCTTAAGCTAAGAAATATATTAAAAATAACCAGAAAAAATTAGGATTATCTTGTTTATTACAGATGATAATCCTTATTTTTCCATACAAATTATATTTATTAACTATAAATTGTCATAATATGAGCTCAAGAATTGAAATGAATAATGCAATAACTAGAATGTAAATAGGTAATAATTCATTTCATTATTCAAATTAATATTTTGTCATCATAAAAATCTTTACTAAAGCCAAATTGAAAAGCAATATATTCAACAATCATAGCAAAATAAATATTCCAATTAATTGATTTTAAAAATAATTAATCGGAATTTGGCCAAAGCTGTCTCGTGCAGGAGTTGACTTTTCCTTGTCAGCTTTGATAAGCATTAATTGATATATCAAGACTATTATTGTTAAATTGCTATAATAACATTCAAAAAAATAGTTTTATTGCTTGATAAGTTATTACTGATGATCTTCATTCAACTCTTCAATAAAATTATTTTTCAATTGATTGTAATATAAGAAAACTACCAGCCTAAAATATTCATTATGAAGTAAAGTATTCCTCCTAATATAATCGGTAATATATATAAAATAAAAAACTGCTGGAAAATAGTATGACGAGGAATAGTAATTTTGGCTTCTATCTCTTCTTTTAATACTTCAGTACCTTTCGCTCTTTCAAAAATAAGATGATCTTCAATACTTTCTTTAATAAATTTCAATTGACGATTCATTCTGTTACCTGAAGCACTCAAAGCTTGACCAACAAACATTAAGAAAAATAGTAAAATAAAACCAAGATTAGCTGTCGAAAGTCCCATATGAGTACTGGGAATTGGTGAATTATGCCAAAAAAAATTTAAAAAGACTGTGTTTTGCCGTATAATAAGAGCCATAATTTTAATAAAATCATTGGCTACAGCATTTAAGCCATCCCCTTGTAAACCTTGCTTTTCTGCTAGCAAAACTAATGAAACTACAGTAGACACCAGCGCTAAAGAAAAAATTATCCATCCTAGAACACGCTTTGTAATAGCGATATAAAATGCTGTTTGATAATTCATTAAATCTCCTCATGTTTTTTATATTACCATTTATATTAAATGATAAAATGTTATCAAAAACATATACATGTTATTTTATCACTAACCAAAATAAGACCTCACCTACCTATATTAAAAGATTTCTTTATTTTAAATTGATAGAATTAAGCAACAAATCATGGATAATAGGAGAGCTTTTAATGTCTCATGAGCTATCTATCAAAGCTGCTATTTTTGACATGGATGGGTTATTGATTAATTCTGAACCCCTTTGGAGCCAAGCAGAAAAAGAAATTCTTACACGAGTTTCGCAGTCTCTAAAAAAGAAGTATAAATTTAAAAACAAGAAAAAATCAGGATGTTCATATTTTGTCCGGTTATCCATGCATTAAAGATATCTATAAAATATTCTTGCAAGTAAGCAGTGTAAGATACTCTAGTTTGGCGTTATCAGAAGTCAGCCCATCGCCTTTATCTCATGACACGGTTAGCCGATGGTTAAAAAGTAGATGTTTCCGCCCTAAAGACCTATGGCGATTAGTTGAACCTTCTATAGACAAAAAAAG
>NZ_NHNG01000424.1:0-11675 GCF_002287155.1 Arsenophonus sp. ENCA | reverse complement strand
ACTTGTCGATCGTCTGTTGGTGATACTGGTTTGCAAAGAGGTCATTCTTAATGGCGCTGCGTTTCTTCATGGTGGTTAGCTCAGTAGACCAGCTTCCGATAACTTTATCAGCAAAATCAAACTCGGCTTAGGTTTTTCGAGGTGCCCTTATGATTATTTTTATTTTATTCGTTATTAAAAGAGAATTGTTTTTGTAACTTGAATGTTAAGGTTAATCCTGAATTAGTTAGTTATTTTTTTCATAAAGACATATTTTAATATAAGAAATCAATAAATTTACTTTATTAACAAAAGGTTATGAAAATATATTACTTTAGGAATTATTAATCAATGATTTTTAATCAGGATTATTTAATTTATTTTTAGCTATTTTAGTTTTTAATAAACGTAATTTGAGCCTGTTTTGCTAAAAACATTTTTTTAAATTGCCATTCAATAACTGCCATTGAGCCTTGTGCTTGCAGTTTATTTTTAACTGTAAGCCAAAAATTGGCATTGTCGGTATAAATAATAATTTTATGGGCGTTAGCGAGTGCATAATAATAAACAGGAGATGCTTGTTCAGCGGTGGTAGGAAAAAATGTCGAATATTGCCATTTCTGGCTACTATTAGAAGACGCCTTGAGCTGCTGAATATGACTAATGTTTAACAGGGCTGAATGGTTAAACTCACGACTTTTTTTGTCAAGCTCAATCAATGTTGATTGTGGCTGAGAAGTGCAGCTGGTTAGAGTTAATAATGTCAGCATTAAAAATAATATTTTCATGTTAATTACATCTGTTTTTGCAACTTTAATTTAACGGATTGTTTCATATTGAATCGTTTTACTGCAATATTTTATTCGACCCTAATGAGCAAAAATTTGTTATATCAAAAAGTTATGTTAATTATTTTAATAGAAAATAAATGAGTAAATATCATATCTTATTATGATAGTATTTGAAAGTGAGTGTTTTTTGAAAAATGAGTTAGTTAAGCTGAACGAGCCATTATTGAGTATTAATAACAATAAGACATATTATGAATTTATTAAGCGATAAAACCAAATAAACATTAACTTTTTGGCTCCTTTGGATGCTAGGAAATACTAAATAATTAACGACTCAGTCTAAGTATAATAATTGGCTCTATTAGCGGTTTTTATTATTCTATGCATTGAGTATAAAAATTGTAAAGCTGCGGTTTAGATGTGATTTATAAGCTAACCAACAGATATAATTATTTTTTTGCTTGAAATAGTATTTCTTATATTAATATCAATCTTATTACATTATCTTGTTGATATATATTAGAGTTTTTCATGATTAAAAATTATCTAACTGAAAAAACTTCACAATTTTATCAATAAGGAAATGGCTCTGCTTGATTCTAATAAAAGCGGGAATGAGGATATAAGGAATGCTAAACAATTTTATGATCCTATGAAGTAAGTCAACAGATATTATATTCTACAATAGCAAATAATAACTTTTGCTTACAGTTTAAAAATGGTGAAACAGTTTATTCATTTTGGGCGTTATGATCAACTTGATCAATTAACATATGAATAATGCCAGGCATAATGATGCGAACAATGGTAAAAATTTTATTCATTTTGTGGTCGAGTTTAACGGTGTTCCTGACGAAACCGTTATATCTTATAACAATAGACACCATTTTCATTATATAAGTATCAATGCTGGTGATGATTTAAAGCCAGATTTTGTCATTAAAGTTGCAGCTAACATTGTAACGGAACATGATTTTATTTATAAATAAGCTTGCGCGGTCATATAAATATGGCAGAAAAAGTATTGCAGTAAGCCAAATTGAAAATATCTTTTTTGCTGATAACCTTTGAATTAATTTTTAATGTTAGTGATTAACTAGTGATGGGGCTAATCAATCAGCTAACTTAAAATTACTAAAGATTTATCAGGCTGTTTTCATGTAAAACAACGTCAATGTGTAATCAGTGCTGCATATCTGTTCGCCAAAGGGTATACTGAATCACTTTTTTAAATCACAATCTATCTATCGCGCGAATCTAACATGCAAAAGTTTGATACCAAAACCTTTCAGGGATTGATCCTAACATTACAGGATTACTGGGCGCGTCAAGGCTGCACCATTGTTCAACCATTGGATATGGAAGTTGGTGCAGGGACGTCCCATCCGATGACTTGTTTGCGGGCACTAGGCTCGGAACCAATCGCTGCTGCTTATGTGCAACCATCTCGTCGGCCAACTGATGGACGTTATGGTGAAAATCCTAATCGTCTTCAGCACTATTATCAATTTCAAGTCATTATTAAGCCCTCACCGGATAATATTCAAGAGTTATATCTTGGTTCATTAAAAGCATTAGGGGTAGATCCCACTGTTCATGATATCCGTTTTGTTGAAGATAACTGGGAAAATCCAACTTTGGGAGCCTGGGGACTTGGTTGGGAGGTTTGGCTAAATGGGATGGAAGTCACCCAGTTTACCTATTTTCAGCAAGTCGGAGGCTTGGAGTGTAAACCGGTTACCGGCGAGATTACCTACGGCCTTGAACGCTTGGCTATGTATATTCAAGCGGTTGACAGTGTGTATGAGCTAGTCTGGTCTGATGGCCCGTTAGGCAAAACAACCTATGGTGATATTTATCATCAAAATGAAGTTGAGCAATCGGCTTATAATTTTGAGTATGCTAATGTTGATTTTCTCTTCAAATGTTTTGAAGAATATGAAAAAGAAGCACAATATTTATTGTCACTAGAAACGCCACTGCCTTTACCCGCTTATGAACGAATTTTAAAAGCTGCCCATACGTTTAATTTATTGGATGCACGTAAAGCTATTTCAGTTACTGAACGGCAACGTTATATTTTACGTATTCGTACCTTAACCAAAGGGGTTGCAGCAGCTTATTATGCTGCTCGTGAAGCATTAGGTTTTCCAATCTGTAAAAATAAGAACTAAGAGGCTGTCATTATGCAACAGACTTTCCTGGTGGAAATTGGCACAGAAGAGTTACCGCCGAAGGCTCTTCGTTCATTAGCCGGATCATTTGCGGCAAATTTTAAACATCAATTAGAACAGGCTGAACTGCAGTATGGTGAAGTGCTTTGGTATGCATCTCCCCGTCGTTTAGCATTAAAAATAACCGATTTGGCAGCACATCAAGCTGATCGTGAAGTTGAGAAGCGTGGCCCGGCAATTAGTCAGGCTTTTGATGCGACAGGTAAAGCGACGAAGGCCGCTGAAGGTTGGGCTCGTGGCTGTGGCATCACCGTTGAGCAGGCAGAACGTTTGGTTACCGATAAGGGGGAGTGGTTATTTTATCGTGCGACCAGTAAAGGCCGTGCCGCAAAAGAGTTGCTTGTTGATATGGTAACGAGTGCATTGAATCAGTTACCAATCCCAAAACTGATGCGCTGGGGAGACAAGGCAACACAATTTGTCCGGCCTGTTCATACCTTAATCATGTTATTGGATGATCAGTTGCTCAAAGGTGAAGTATTGGGTATTCAGAGCGATCGCGTGATCCGTGGCCATCGATTTATGGGAGAAGCTGAACTGACTATTGATTCAGCGGAACAATACCCTGCGATCTTACGTGAACGTGGTAAAGTTATTGCTGATTATGAAGAGCGTAAGTCCTTAATCAAGCATGAGGCGAATAAGGTAGCACAGCAATTAGGCGGTACTGTTGAATTGTCCGATAGTTTACTCGAAGAAGTAACATCATTGGTTGAATGGCCGGTGGTATTAACCGCAAAATTTGAGCAGAAATATTTGTCTGTACCAGCGGAAGCGTTAGTTTATACCATGAAAGGCGATCAAAAATACTTCCCGGTTTATGATCAGGTTGGTAATTTGATGGCTAATTTTATTTTTGTTGCCAATATTGAATCTTCTGAGCCACAGCAAATCATTGCTGGTAATGAAAAAGTGATCCGTCCACGTTTGGTAGATGCTGAATTTTTCTTTAAAACCGATTGTAAAAAGCGTTTAGAAGAATATTTACCCCGACTGGAGACGGTTTTATTCCAAAAACAGCTTGGTACATTGCGTGATAAAACCGATCGTTTAGAAGTATTAGCCGGCTGGATCGCAGCTAAAATTGGTGCCGATGTCAATCATGCTACTCGAGCGGGTCTGTTGTCCAAATGTGATTTGATGACCAATATGGTGTTCGAATTTACCGACACACAAGGTGTTATGGGGATGTATTACGCCCGTCGAGATGGTGAAGCGGAAGATGTGGCGGTGGCAATCAAGGAACAGTATCAACCCCGTTTTGCTGTTGACCAATTACCTTCTAATCATATCGCGGTTGCGTTGGCGCTGGCCGATAAAATGGATACTCTGGTAGGTATTTTTGGTATTGGCCAACCGCCTAAGGGCGATAAAGATCCCTTTGCCTTACGTCGTGCGGCCCTTGGTGTGTTACGTATTATTGTTGAAAAAGGTTACGATCTGGATCTATTAGCATTAACACAGCAGACGGCTCAATTGTATGCTAATAAGCTAACCAATAAAAATGTTGTCGATGATGTTGTTGAGTTTATGCTTGGACGTTTTCGTGCCTGGTATCAAGAGCAAGGGTACCGCATTGATACTATCCAGGCTGTTTTAGCGCGTAGGCCAACTAAACCGGCAGATTTTGATGCTCGTGTGAAAGCCGTTACCCATTTTCGGACTTTGCCAGCGGCAGAAGCACTGGCGGCAGCTAATAAACGGGTTGCCAATATTCTGAATAAATCAGATGAGAAATTGAATGACAATGTTGCCGCCACAGTGTTAAAAGCGCCTGAAGAGGTCACTTTAGCGGCTCATTTGGTTGTTTTACAAGATAAACTGGCGCCATTATTGGCTGACGGGCAATATCAAAGCGCATTAACCGAATTGGCTTCACTGCGTGAGGTGATCGATGCTTTCTTTGATAATGTAATGGTGATGGATAGCGATCAAATAGTCAGGATCAATCGTTTGACCTTACTAAGTCAGTTGCGTGATTTATTTTTACAGGTAGCTGATATCTCTTTATTACAATAATCTATTCAGCGATTAAAAATTCCTTGAATTAATCTTCAAGGGATTTTATTTATAATTAACTATTTTTTATTTCTAATATTGCCTATATTGGAACCTGTTATTGTAGGTAATCACCAGTAACCATACTTGGAATGATTATTGATTTAGTGCAATTGGTTGTGGTGTACCCATGCAACAAGAAATTGGCTTGTGTTGTCTTTTTTAATGATATCTAAAGTACCATATTGATAGTGTGTTACCTCACCAATTGAGAAAACGGTTGGCTTATCATTTTCTTGAGAGCCAAGAGCGGTTTGTCCCTTATCAACAAAGCTAGCTTTATTAATTAAAGCGATATCTAATTTAACCGCAGGATCGCGATTTGCGTTATCAACATTGCTAATATCATATGCAGTTATTGTTCCCTCCCTATTATTTTTAAATTGGCTATCCACCAACTGATATTCTTGGTTTTTAGCGATCAATTGACCATTATTTTCAATATCTCACGAGTTTCGCACCAATAAAAAAACGCTCTATTTTTAAGTTTAATTCAGCATGATATATAAATAGTCAAAACCTTATAAATCAAATACAACTTATTGTAATTTAAGAAAATTTATGTTTTTTAGTAACTTGCAGATTAATCATTGCTTTTAAGCCATTTTTAGAATTTTATATGCCTGTGCGAAACTCGTGGGAATTTCCATCTCAGAACAGCGTAAAATTTACTTCAATCACCGAAACACCCTTATTTCACTATTAAGCAACACGCTTATTGAGTTAAAAGCCATTATCACTGCCGTTGATAAACTCTCCGGCCCGCTCAAGGGGATGCGGCGGGAAATGAAGTCCTTCAAGAAGGAGTTTAGCGCAGGAATGGCGGGGGCGGCTGCATTAGGGGCTGGCGTTGTGACTGCCATGGCTGGCCCCATCAAACAGGCGATAGACTTTAAGCCTGTTGCTCAATAGCAAAATTAATTGTGACTTACAAAAAAACCAGCTATTGATGATAAAATAATCAATTTTTGAATTAAAAATAACCTATATAAGATTAAAAAATAACCTATTTTTGTGTTTTTTAGATGTATCTAACTTGTTTTTATTGAAAGCAGTTTTATTTCACTATTGAGCAACAGGCTTTTTGAATCGACGATGGCCGATGTCCGCAAAGTGGTTGATTTTGATACGCCGGAACAATTCAAGGCGATGTCAGAAGATATCCTTAAGCTCTCGACAGAACTGCCAATGGCAGCCGATGGCATAGGGCAAATTGTGGCCGCAGGCGGTCAGGCAGGGATAGCGAAAGAAGAATTAATGTCCTTCGCTCAATCCGCTGTAAAAATGGGTATCGCCTTTGACCAGACGGCTGAGCAATCTGGGCAGATGATGGCACAGTGGCGTACTGCATTTCGGTTGACGCAAAATGATGTCGTTTCGCTTGCCGATAAAATCAACTACCTTGGCAATAACGGGCCAGCCAATGCCGCAAAAATCTCTGACATTGTGACCCGCATTGGCCCACTGGGTGAAGTGGGCGGTCTCGCCTCCGGTGAGATAGCGGCCCTTGGCGCAACCATTGCCGGAATGGGTGTTGAGTCAGACGTGGCGGCAACCGGTATTAAGAACTTTATGCTGGCGTTAACCAAAGGGAAATCAGCGACAAAATCGCAAAAAATCGCACTACACACCTTAAAAATCAGCCCCAAAAAACTCGCCGCACAGATGCAGAAAGATGCGAAAGGCGCCATGTTGATGGTGCTGAAAGCCCTTGAAAAATTGCCTAAAAAAGATCAGATGGCATTATTAAATGACTTGTTTGGCTCTGAATCTCTGGGATCAATTGCGCCGCTGCTCACCAACCTTAACTTACTGGAAGTTAACCTAGATAGGGTCGCCGATAAACAAAAGTACGGCGGATCTATGCAGAAGGAATATGCTACTCGGGCAGCCACTACCGCAAATGCAATACAACTGTTTAAAAATCAGATGCATGTTGCCAGCGTGAGTATTGGTAGTATTTTTCTGCCTTCAATTGTTGAAGCAACAAAGAAAATTCAGCCGTTGATTGAGCAATTTCGTACTTGGGCAAAAGCCAATCCAGAACTGATTAAATCCTTTGCCAAGTGGGGACTTTATCTACTGGGCACCGCGACGGCGGTAGGGGTTGTTACCCGTGCTTTCAGGATTTTTAACAGCGTGATGAAAATGTCAACGCTGGGTAAGCTGGTCTCGTTAATGGTCATAGGCGGTGGGCTTATCGTCGATAACTGGGAAACGATCGGCCCGATTATTGAAGCGGTCTGGCAAAATATTGATGGCGTTATTCAGGCAATCGGCGGTTGGGAAACCGTGCTCGCCGGTATTCTGGTTTTTGTTACGACAAAATGGGCTGTCGATATGGTGAAATCGATTCGGAATGTCACCCGTGAGATGAAAACATTGGGTAAAAACAGTCCTTCTGGCATCAAGGGCGTACTGGGAAAAGCCGGGCTGATTGGGGGGATATCTATGGGCGTCGAACCGCTTGTCGACAAGGGGCTTAATGCGGTGTTTGGGGGCAATGAGTGGTTTCAAAACCTCAGATACCGTCTTTCTTATCATGATACAAGAGCTATATTCTCATCGAAGGGGATGCCAGATTTTAAGACACCATAAGCTAATTGGAGTAATTTTCGCATTGCCGCACAGATGCCTACTTTACCTCCTTTGTGACGTGATACGAGCCGCTGCCACTGTGCTTTTATTATAGGGTTACAGGAAATGGCAGATAAAGCCGGCATGTATAATGCTTTTCTGAGCTCTGTATGACCTCGTTTTGATAGGCGACTACGTCCTTTAAATAAACCAGACTCATGCAGTTTTGGGTTAAGACCAACATAGGCCACGACTTCTTTACTGTTGCTAAATTTTGACATATTACCGATATAAGCCAGTAAACTCGCACTCAGTCACGAGTTTCGCACCAATAAAAAAACGCTCTATTTTTAAGTTTAATTCAGCATGATATATAAATAGTCAAAACCTTATAAATCAAATACAACTTATTGTAATTTAAGAAAATTTATGTTTTTTAGTAACTTGCAGATTAATCATTGCTTTTAAGCCATTTTTAGAATTTTATATGCCTGTGCGAAACTCGTGAAAGAGAATCCCACCCGTGAATACGTCAAATCTATCATGGATGCCCGTTGGTCTGTTGAAGTTTATCATCGAGAAGTTAAACAAAATTGTGGTATTGAACGCTGTCAGGCTCGCACGAGCCGAGCGCAAAGAAATCATATTTTTCTCGCTATTTCTGCGTGGTTTGAACAACATAAACGTCGGATATCTGAAAAAATAACCCTTTATCAACAAAATTGGGACGTAATCAAAAATGCTATTGCTGAGCACATCCGTGTTTTATTAGCGTACCCAAATTAGGGCTTTGTTGAATAAATCAGAGGTAGCGGACAGGATGACTCCCGCCGGTACTCCCATTATGCAATGCGAATGCTGTTCGGCATGCCCAGCAGCGTCATGCGGTTCAGCGCCTTAACCATTGCCATCGCCTCACCTACCTGAGCGTCATAGTCTCGCAGGCTCAGATGACCGCCCAGCAAGGTTTTGATGCGGAACATCGCGGTTTCAGCCACTGAACGCCGGTGATAACCTGTTTTTTTCTTCCAGACGTCATTGTTACCGCTCAGATACTGATTCGCCACGGCATGGTTGCGTTCATGGTATTTGTCGGGCCAATACTGTCCACCTTTTCTCGGTGGGATAAGCGGCCTGATTTTTTTCCTCAGCAGAGCATCATGGCAGTAACGGGTATCGTAAGCTCCATCTGCCGACGCTTCCCGGATTTTCCGGTGGGTCTGGTTAATCAGCCCCGGCAGTGCSWGNGCWKYCGYMRWWSSGSTRWKYNAYAAWWMRRMKMAKWTAATTTYWTNCKTTRMAMTSWMWRYRKYSARATSAWKMWWAMSMYNAYACTMYNCKCYTKTSMGMCMNCMTSKTGCCTGMNCWTYCGTCGTTCCGCTGAGCGATAAATCGGCGCAGATAATTTCATGCGTTGCACTGTCTGCGGCCAGATGAAGCTTACGCCACACTCTGCGCCTGTCAGCCCCATGTTGCCTGACTTTCCATTCACCTTCGCCGAAGACTTTCAGGCCAGTGCTGTCAATGACCAGATGTGAGATTTCACCACGGGTTGGCGTCTTTATGCTGATTTTAACGGTCTTTGCTCGTCTGCTGACAAGAGAGTAATCCGGGCAGAGCAACGACAGCCCCATCAGCTTAAAAATCGAGTCAACGAAGCCCTGTAATGCCCGAAGCGGCAGGTTAAACACTCGCTTCATCATCAGAACAGTGGTGATAGCCATATCGGTATAGTGGAGCGGTCGGCCACGACCTTCTGGCTGTGCACTGTTAGTCCATGCAGCAACGGCTGACTCATCAAGCCATACCGTGAGAGACCCGCGCTGCCTGAGTGCTTTGTTGTATGCAGGCCAGTTGGTGATTTTAAACTTTTGCTTTGCCATAGGGACCCGATGATGAAACGACTGTAGCGATCAGATCCCCCCAATCACCTAAAAGTTCGATTTATTCAACAAAGCCCCAAATTAGTTGTGTGCGAAACTCGTGCTGTTGTCACTGTGGCAAACTCTCATTAGCCCTCGTGAGCTTCTTTTGGTGTGCCAGATTGGATAACCGCCCCTGTGTTTTTCCTGAAGAAGCCTGTATTGAGTTTGTTGAAAAAATTAACCGTAAACAATTCAGGGCGCTTTTTTACCATCCTTCAATGATGAAAGCGTGTTCGGCTGCTTGTTGCCATTGTTCTGATAACCAGAGAGAGCAAGCGATACCCAAAGCCAGAGGATTAATACTACGGACATTAGAACAACAGGCGAGTAACCGCATTGAGGGGGCGAAATAATGAAATACTTCAAAGCAACGATTATTACAACCGTTGACCACGAAAACGGAAAAACAACCTCGCATATATATATCGAATCTGAAACGAAAATTGCTGCCAAGAAATTGGCTTCTCAACATATCTTTGAAACTGACGGTGCTAATTGCTGTTTTTACAAATCGCCTCGATTGGAAGAAATTAGCGTTGAGGAGTATCTAGCTAATACCGAAAAACAGACGGACATTACCAAAGAGCAGGAAATAGACCAGTTTTGCGCTTTGCTAACGATTTTTGGGATTCAGGAAGAATACGACGAAGGCGAAATACGAGATGCAGATGATTTGTTAGCTAATCCAGAAGATGAGCCAGAGCTTTTTGAGCAATATACAGAACTACGTGACAAGGTAACCTCAAAAATTTCAGCGAGTGACAAAGCAATTTCAATCGGTGAAATCAAGGAAATAGCGATTCATCTTTTTGAGTGTGGAAAAGATAATCAGTTATTAACGCAATCAACAGAGTTATCCACTGAATCTGTCGTTATCCCTGTGGAAAACGTGGGAGAAGTGGAAAAAAGCGTGACAAATGTCGCCCTTGAAGGGTTGGTTGATAATTGCACAGAAGAGGAGGCGGTTGATTCTGCCATCAAAAACATACAAGACAATTCTGTCTTCTCTGCTTTTCCACCCGTTAATGGAAAAATCATGAGTGGTGAAGGTATCGGGCTTGAGATGTTGAACGGCTGTGTTGATGCATTGAAACCCACTGAGAGTTTGATAGTCCGAAGTCTGTCAAATAGCACCTATCACGCTGCAAGCGGTTATTCCAGTACGCAAATTCGGTTGGTGCAACGGGAACAGACAATAGCTGTGCTAGATTGGGAAAAGGGCGCCCCCTACAAAGAGACTAGACACGGCGCGTTTTTAATAGGTACGGCTGTACACACCGCTATTCTCGAGCCGGAGCGCTTCGCTGAACAGTACACTTGTTCGCCTGAACTGAATTTGCGAACCAAAGACGGTAAACAGGAATGGGCAGAATTTGAAGCGCAGGCAATTGCCAGCAATAAAATTTCCCTCAAAAGAGGCTGTCGCAAAAGGGGTATTTACAATAAAAATAATTTAATTTTTTCTTTAAAATCAAAATATTGAAATCATTAAAAACATGATACTACCTCTTTTGCGACAGCCTCAAAAAAGCGGAGTTTGAACAGGTTGAAATGATGCGTGATTCCGCACTGGCATATCCAATGGTGGAAGATTTGCTGGAAAACGGCGAGCCAGAGCTTTCAATTTTCTATCGCACGGAAAATGGAACGTTATTGAAAATCCGGCCTGATTTGTTGGGAATCTATGCCGATAAGCCGTTTATGCTCGATGTGAAAACGACTGATGATGTTCATGATTTTTGTAAATCCGTTGATAAGTTTGGTTATCACATACAGGCGGAATTTTACCGTCTGGTTGCAAATTGGGTTTTTGGGCGTGAAATGGCTTTCGCTTTCTGTGCAATTGGCAAAAACCCAGCTTGTGGGCGTTTTCCGGTGAAACTTTGTGAACCCGACGACGAAGATAGCGAGCAGGGGTTATACGAAGTCAACCGTGTAATTGATATGTTGGAAAACGTGATTGAAACGTACCCAATAGTCAAAGTATCCCGTCCTTTCTGGGCAAAACAGGCGGATAGAAAACGCAGAGAAGCGGTTGCGGTAGAAGGAGGTGTTGCATGAATACTGAACTGGAAACGATGAACAACGTCTATGACAATCTGCAATCGGTC
>NZ_NHNG01000297.1:0-1903 GCF_002287155.1 Arsenophonus sp. ENCA | reverse complement strand
GGCTGACAAAAATACATCCCAAATCTAAACGCGCCAGATTTTCAAGTGCTCTGAGCGAACTATGCCCTTTCATGATCCCATAAAGCAAAATTCCCATCATTGAACGAGGAGAATACGGCGCTCTACCTGTTGAAGAATAACAGCGTTCGAAAGGTACCCAGTCTTGTTCATCCAAAATCTCTGTGACAATAAATGCCCTACGTTCACCAATTTGCTTGAGATAATCGCAAAGGGAAACAGAACCCTCCAAGATAGGTAGATTTTGCGCTTTGACAAACTTACGTTTGGTGTGAGAAGGCGATTCCAGTTTGCGAGTAAATACGGTCATAAAAGATCTGCGTTTAAAACGAATAAAGCAAATTTTAATCGATAACATGAGCTTTTGCGACAGCCTCTTGTGCGGGGTGATTTAGGGTAAAATACTTTTTCAGTGGTGCGTGTCTTCGCTGGTTTTTTATGTTGGATTAACTAAAGTGTGCTTAAATTTCAATAACCGGATGTTTATCTCAATCCGTTTGCTTGAATTATCGCAGGGAGATTATTTGACGTTTTTCGGGTAACCACGCATATGCATTATCCCGCGTCTTTTCTTGCACCTGTATCAGAATAACAAACTTTTTGCGGACCGCACTAATCCTTTTTATAAAAAACTTTGTCAGGTAGAGAGTCGGTGAGTCGCTTCATGTGATTAGCTTAGCTTTTCTGCAATATATCGCTAAACTCGGCACTGATATCACCTTATCAGGTTTTTTGCGGACCGCACTAGCTTTTTTTTCGTTGGTTGGAATAATCATTCCAATGTTGCGCTTGAAGCGGGCACAAAAGTATGACGAAAACCCCCATTTCCTGGTGGTTTAACCCGTTATGGTTAAACAAAGTGATTAATTTTTTTACGCTAAGTTAAAATATTAGATGACTGACTCAATCCCGTCGCACTAGGCTGCTGAATGTTGACAGGTGTAAAACTTAACAAAAGTTGAGTGATTCCAGCTTAATGTGGCGGCGAATGTCAGCATAAACAGTAAGTTAATCACCATACTCTTTTTCTTTAATGTTTTTGTTTATCTTCATGATGCAAAATATTGGCTTCATTAAGCCTGTTGCTCAATAGCAAAATTAATTGTGACTTACAAAAAAACCAGCTATTGATGATAAAATAATCAATTTTTGAATTAAAAATGACCTATATAAGATTAAAAAATAACCTATTTTTGTGTTTTTTAGATGTATCTAACTTGTTTTTATTGAAAGCAGTTTTATTTCACTATTGAGCAACAGGCTTATTGTTATTTAATCGTTTCGTTTCTTTATCAGAGTCTGCCTCGTCTATCGATAGATAGTCTTCGGTTGGCAAGGATAATTCCTCAGTATCTATCAATTTTTCGCCATCCGTACTCTCAGTGAGTTTGCTATCCGTATCTTTTAGTATGGAGTCATTGATGTCAAGGGTTAATACTTTATCTATATCGATGGAAAGATTTGCTTCTATTGTGGTCGCTAATTCGTTGAGCTTCTCTTTTCCCTGCGTCATTTCTATTACGATGGTAGTATCCGTTTCTCTTTGTTGTAATGCGCTTGGGAACTGGTCAGCCTGATAGGTTTTGGGTTCGACACTTTCATCGCCCTTCTGGAGAATAATGTATTTGCCTTCTTTCGCACCCTGATAACTGGCTCTTTCAAAATCAATATTGCCCGTATCAATCCCCACTGGTAGATGGTAATTTCCGCGGTGAATGCCATTTTCATTGACAACCGGTAATAGGATTTCAGGCGTTGTATTGAGGGTGCTTAATCTTCCTGCCTCGGCGATAACGGGGTCTACTTTTTTCGCTAATGTGGTTTGGGTGATAACTTTGCTTTGTTCCCACACGTTTTTTCACTCCCTGCCAATTGGTCATCCTGA
>NZ_NHNG01000090.1:0-1992 GCF_002287155.1 Arsenophonus sp. ENCA | reverse complement strand
TACCTTATTTGCTAATGCTGGCGTAGTTACTCAAGTCCTTTCTGAATTAGCTAAAAGTCCATTTAACTCTTAATTTTTTTATTGGCATTAACGCATTACTGCTACTTCTCAAGATATTAACTCTTCTACGCTCATGTCTACGACTACGAGCATTATCATAACCATGAAAGTTACACATATTACCTCCTACAATGGGTTTTGGYGGTGTGTGCCRGAGGTAWCYGGATTATATYTACAGYCATATTGGTAGTACCCTGGTGTTGGTTTNYAAYTTAATGGCTGTATTTTGGTTATTTCACACACCCCAAAASCRACTGTTTGGGTGTTTTATGGTTNCGCTTTTTCAGCGARAKAGTSTTAAAGAGCGGTACTGCTTAACTGTCGTCACTTGCCTTCATGTTCGTACGCCTCAGGCTGGCTACTTGGCAACGTCTGGCAAGGTTTCAGATAACTCGAAGTATTGTCTGGCGTTTGCCTGTTGCAGTGAGTTGATGAACATAAATTTAAGTTATCTTAATAAAAAAGTCAAGATTTAATTAAATATAACTTAAATTATAAGGTAAAATTTTTAATATAAATTTATAATATGATGATTTTAATAGAATTATTTTTCAGTGGTTAAAAAGGGAATTGTTAAAACAAATAGGAAGTGTAAACCTACGGAGATCAATAGGCTATGTGATATGATATGTTGAATAGGGGATTAATGGGATAGTAGCGAGAGGGCAATAAAAAAACCTCGGTGGAGAATTGATTAAATTATGCTGCTAACCTATTTATCCATATTGCTCTTTTTGCAAAAGGTAGAATTTGATTGGTTTCATTAAAATTTATCTAACTTTTAGTTATATATAATTAATATTTTACCTACACCCCTATCGCTATGCTCTTTTGGATTTTTTCTCTTTTTCTTTCATTTCTTTATAGATTCGTTCAAGATTAGCCCTAGTCTCAGTAATATCTTTCAGATAATTTTTTTGTTCTTCTTCTGTAAGAGCATTGAACATATCTAAAAGATTTTCTTCTCTTTTAGTCAGTCTGCTATATTTATAATTATCATTTTGATCTTGCTTGGATTTAGTTGTACCTCTAATGATATATTCAGGAGTACATATCAAGGCATCAGCCAAAGACAGTAAGTTATCTCCGTTAGGTTCAGTTTCTTCTTTTTCCCACTGTGAAATTGCAACATGAGATACCCCAACTTTTTTCCCAAGCTGTTGTTGTGTGAGCTCAAGCTCTTTTCTTCGCAATCTAATGCGCTGCCCGATCGATTTAATTTCCATAATTAAGTTATCTTAATTCTTCTTGACTTAAGTTTCCTTTAAATTAATAATTAAAGTATTCTTTAATGGAGGTATGAATGCTAAAAGATGAGGTCGTAGATTTTTTTGGTTCTCATCGAGAAATCGCATTGAAATTAATGATTTCTGATTCAGCAGTTTCTCAGTGGAGAACAGTTATCCCTGAAAGATCAGCGCTAAAGTTGGAGCGCATAACTAAGGGAGAATTAAAATACAGAACTGAGTTTTATAGAAAAAAATAAAATTATCGCTCTTTAACATCTTGGCCTCCCTGAAATTGGGAGATTTTTAAATTCCCAGCCCATCGGGAGGGATAACTATTATCTGAAACTTATGGAATTAAGTATAGACATGGAAACCACAATTACACGCAAATCAAATGCAAAAAACATTGAAGCCAAAATACGCAATGGCATTCAGGCTCATTCAGCAATAAGAATTGCTGAGGCTATTGGCGTCAATCCCTCTCAAATCACGAGATGGCAGTCAGAGGATGGAATAATTCCTAAGATGGCAAGACTGCTTGATTGCATAGGGTACGATTCACCGAAGCAGGATTTAAAACTAGTTGCTGAATAGAGACTTGCATTTTTTGTCACGCTATTGAGAATAAAAAGAGGTTTAACTTAGAGAATAAAGGTTTGAAATGATCAACAAAGAGCGGCTGTTACGAGATAATCGTTTATGT
>NZ_NHNG01000106.1:0-2031 GCF_002287155.1 Arsenophonus sp. ENCA | reverse complement strand
AAAAAACATAAATTTTCTTAAATTACAATAAGTTGTATTTGATTTATAAGGTTTTGACTATTTATATATCATGCTGAATTAAACTTAAAAATAGAGCGTTTTTTTATTGGTGCGAAACTCGTGTACAATAAAATAAAAAGCAGTTTATCTAGTGGGGTTGGGATAAATCCTTTCTGCCCTGCACCCATCTGCCGCTCGTGATCTTTTCGATTCTTTTTCCGATAAATCAAATAACAAGCTGAAAATTCAGCGGCTAAATTTTTCAATTCTTCGACTGATAATCCAATGATTGCTTTACATAAACGATTATCTGGTAACAGCCGCTCTTTGTTGATCATTTCAAACCTTTATTCTCTAAGTTAAACCTCTTTTTATTCTCAATAGCGTGACAAAAAATGCAAGTCTCTATTCAGCAACTAGTTTATTGTGTTGTGATATTAAAGCAATCAATTTTGCTAGCTAACATGCTCATTTTTTTTGATAAAATATTTAGTCGCAATTCAATCGGTTTAAAATGAGGGTATAGTCAGTAAATCGATTATTTATAGTAATATAAATTGATGTTTTGATATAAATGAACAGAAAAAAAAGAATAAATAATGACTCTGATATGAAAATTAGCGCGATGTAAAAAATATTTTGTTAGGATAGGCTATTGTAATGGGATAATGGTATCCATTTTTTGAATGTTTAGTTAAATTAATGTTGAATTTTATTGTTGGAGAAATGCATGTCATCGCTCAGTCAAGAAGCGCATCTTGTTCGTAAAGCACTAGAAGCACGTGGTCTTGAAACCCCTCTTTGCGGTCAATCTCTTTCCTCAAATGAGCGTAAACAACAGATTGAAGGGCACATGATTGAAATTATGCGTTTACTTAATCTCGATCTTAAAGATGATAGCTTAGCGGAAACACCTAAGCGCGTTGCTAAAATGTATGTTGACGAAATTTTCTCAGGCCTCGATTATAATAACTTTCCTAAAATTACTTTGATCGAAAATAAAATGGATTTCGACGAAATGGTAACGGTTCGCGATATTACGTTAACTAGTGTTTGTGAGCATCATTTTGTCACTATCGATGGTAAGGCGACTGTGGCCTATATTCCAAAGGATAAAGTGATTGGTTTATCTAAAATTAATCGTATTGTTCAATTTTTTTCTGAACGGCCACAAGTTCAGGAGCGTTTGACCCAGCAGATTTTAATTGCGCTACAAACTTTATTAGGTACAAGTAATGTCGCGGTTTCAATTGATGCTGTTCATTATTGTGTGAAAGCCAGAGGCGTTCGTGATGTAAGCAGCAGCGCTATGACAACCTCGCTAGGTGGTTTATTTAAATCAAGTCAAAATACCCGTCAGGAGTTTTTACGCAATATTTCTCGCCTGCGCTACCGCTAATTAATGTTTGTTATTAAAGCCAGACGGCAGCGGATTGAACAAATTGATCTGCTGCGTGCAAGCGCTATTTTTGCAATTTTGCTGGTTAATATTTTTGCTTTTGCGCTACCTGAATTAGCTTATGTGAATCCAGTTTATATTGCTAGCACAACAGCCGGCGATATTTGGTGCTGGGTATTTTTGAATATTTTTGTGCTGGGAAAATTTCTGGCAATTTTTAGTTTGTTATTTGGTGCAAGCTTTGAATTTTTGTCTAAGCAGGGTTTATATTGGAATCAAATTCGTCTGTTTGTGTTGGCTATTATTGGTCTGCTGCATGGCATTGGGTTATGGGATGGGGATATTCTATTGCCTTATGCTTTGACGGGGCTATTGGCAATAAAATTTATTCATTTTAATAACACTAGGCAGCTCTATTATCAATCTATTGTTATTTATTTATCCGGCTTAATTATTTTTGGCAGTTTTAGTTATTTTACTGATGCTTCGTCATTTTGGTATCCAGCAGAAAATGATTTTACTAATGAGATCAACATTAAAATAGCGGGCGGATGGAAAGCGTTCTTATATCGGGCTGAATCGGTAGCACAAAGATTAATTATGATAGTGATCCATTATGGTTGGCAGTTATT
>NZ_NHNG01000569.1:0-2140 GCF_002287155.1 Arsenophonus sp. ENCA | reverse complement strand
AATGATTGCTTTACATAAACGATTATCTCGTAACAGCCGCTCTTTGTTGATCATTTCAAACCTTTATTCTCTAAGTTAAACCTCTTTTTATTCTCAATAGCGTGACAAAAAATGCAAGTCTCTATTCAGCAACTAGTTTATTGCTTGATCAGCCTATTCGCTTGTCGCGTGCTAATGGCCTCGTATCGAAACCAGCTTTTTCGTAAATATGTCATAGTCTTATTTGATAATTTGTGTGAAAATTTTAAATAGAGATAGGTATGTACTTTAGTGTGTACATTTTATTGGAATTGAGTTAATGTATATCCATGTACACACATGGAGCATTAAGAATGCAAACAACAAAGATATTCAAAAATGGCAATTCACAAGCCGTCAGAATCCCTGCTGGGCTTGCTTTTGACAATACAGATATGGAGCTTGAAATCGAACGCATTGGCGATGAAATCCGGATTCGGCCCGCTCGTCAGTCCCTAGAAAATGTGATGGATATATTTGCTAACTTCTCATCTGATTTTATGTCTGAAGGTCGTGACACCCATGAACAAGTAGACAGGGATACCATCTGATGCCTCGCTACATGCTGGATACAAACATGTGTATTTACCTCATCAAAAACCAGCCAAAACAGGTAGCAAAGCGTTTCGCAAATTGCTTTGTTGGCGATGTTGTTATGTCGGCGATTACCTTTGCTGAATTAGACTACGGAGTAGCGGTATCCAAAGATCAAGAACGAGAGCAAAATAACCTTAATCGACTCGTAAAACTAATAAATGTAATACCATTTGATGTCAATGCTGCTCGTGCCTATGGTGCAGTTCGCATGGCCACAAGAGAGCGGAAGAAAGACCATCTAGACAAGCTAATAGCTTCACATGCTATTGCATTAAACATCATACTAGTAACTAACAATGAACGTGATTTCATCGCTTATCCAGGTCTTCAAATCGAAAATTGGATAACATAGACGCAAACGATTTGTCAGGCCATAGCGGTTTTTATTGATAGCATCTAATGAATGCTGAAAACGCCGATCGTGCTTCTTAGCCGCCTTAAAATCGACTCCTGATTACCATCTTATGCTAAAACCGCCTGTAAGCCTCTATAAGGCGTTAAAGTTCAAAAGCGCTACCATTGGTTATTTATATCGATAAAACGCCTTATAGAGCGTTATAGGCCGCTTAAAATCGACTCATGCAGCCATGCGTGAACGGTAGCTTCTCCACGTGAACGCCAAAGTACAACCGCCACCGTCGTTCATACGGTCTATAACGCGCTCCCCGATAAATCCGAACAGTTCGTTCAGGGCCAGATTGCTGATGATTATCGTCGGCTTCATGCTCTCGTAACGTGCGTTGATAACCTCAAATAAGATCATTTTTTCCGCCTCGCTACCAAACTGAACGCCCACTTCGTCGATGATAAGCAAGTCAGGCTGGGCATAGCGCTTGATGACATCAGCTTCTGAGCACTCCGCGTTTTTGCCCCAAGTTGATTTAAATTCACGGGCAATTCGCAGAACTGTCGTGAATAGCGCTGAACTTTGGTGCTCGTTGATAACGTGTTTCGCAATCGACAGTGCCAGATGATTCTTACCAGTCACGAGTTTCGCACAAAACTAATTTGGGTACGCTAATAAAACACGGATGTGCTCAGCAATAGCATTTTTGATTACGTCCCAATTTTGTTGATAAAGGGTTATTTTTTCAGATATACGACGTTTATGTTGTTCAAACCACGCAGAAATAGCGAGAAAAATATGATTTCTTTGCGCTCGGCTCGTGCGAGCCTGACAGCGTTCAATACCACAATTTTGTTTAACTTCTCGATGATAAACTTCAACAGACCAACGGGCATCCATGATAGATTTGACGTATTCACGGGTGGGATTCTCTTTGTTTGTTACTATAAACTAGTTGCTGAATAGAGACTTGCATTTTTTGTCACGCTATAGACAATAAAAAGAGGTTTAACTTAGAAAATAACGGTTTGAAATGATCAACAAAGAGCAGTTGTTACGAGATAATCGTTTATGTAAAGCAATCATTGGATTATCAGTCGAAGAATTGAAAAATTTAGCCGCTGAATTTTCAGCTTGTTATTTGATTTATCGGAAAAAGAATCGAAAAGCTCACGAGCG
>NZ_NHNG01000035.1:0-2162 GCF_002287155.1 Arsenophonus sp. ENCA | reverse complement strand
AAGAAAGCACAGGATGATGAAGCCAGTGGTGAGATTGAAACAGCACATCCGGGTTACCTGGGGTCGCAGGACACTTTTTATGTTGGTCATTTAAAAGGTGTTGGTCGTATCTACCAACAAACTTATATTGATACTTACTGCAAAGTCGTTCATTGTAAACTTTACACAACGAAAAGTTCGATAACTGCTGCGGATTTATTAAATGACAAGGTTCTGCCTTTTTATGCCCAACATGGATTACCGATATTACGTATACTGACGGACAGAGGTAGTGAATATTGTGGTAAAGTTGAGCATCACGATTATCAACTTTATCTGGCTATCAACGATATTGATCACACAAAAACTAAGGCACGCTCGCCTCAAACTAATGGAATTTGTGAACGTTTTCATAAAACCGTATTACAAGAGTTCTACCAGGTAGTTTTTCGTAAGAAAATCTACGGTAATTTAGAGGAATTACAAACTGATTTAGATAAATGGTTAGAGGAATACAATAACCAGCGTACTCATCAAGGAAAAATGTGTTGCGGTCGAACACCCATAGCAACTTTACACGATGGAAAACAAATTTGGAGAGAAAAAGATTTAAATCAAATTTAGCCTGACAGATACTGTATAAATAACCGGTAACTGTCAGATCAAGTCTGAGCTACTACAAATTAGGGGCTTTAAAAGTTATTTTTTGTGTTCAATAACTTCTGGTTGAGACGTTTGACCAATAGCTATTTTTTGTGGTTTTTCTTCTTCCGGTATTTCGTAATTAAAGGTTAATGTTAGCAAACCATCGGCTAAATTGGCATTTTGGATTCTGATGCGATGGTCAAGGTCGAAGCTCATTGAAAAGCCTTTTTTCTCAATACCTTTATGTAGCCATTTTTCTGTTTTGCTATCATCGTTACTTTCTTCTTTCTCCGTTTCATTTTTTCCGCTGATGGTCAGCTTATTATTCAGTAGGGATATATCCAACTCGTGTTGTTTATAACCAGGAACCGCTACTGTGAGTTCCAGATTTTCTTTATCTTTTTGGTATAAATTGTAAGTCGGCATGTCTGACAACGGTTTTTCGCCGGTTATTCGGCTAAACAGCTTATCCATTTGGGTAAATCTGTCGGATAACAGGTTATCACTGAGCATAGGAATAAGAGAAAAAGAACGATAAGCCATATTGTCCTCCTTTTTGCGCTTATTGACTTTACTTTTTAAATAAGAACTCTCCTCATTATTTTCAAGTGTCTAATAACTATTTTTTTACGAAAATAATTGTTGCATTAAATACAAAAGTATGACTTAATTAAGTCTGTTCTCGAGGCTAACAATCTCTTTTTATTAGTAAAAATTTTAAGTAATTCGAAATCTAGCGATATCAAAAATACCTCTTCATTAATGAGTTCCTTCTGATTAAATACCATTAGTAAAAATCATGTTAATCTTTGAGATTTTTGATTAATTAACAAAATTAAGGAACGTATATGTCAAGCATCAATACAGGTATTGTTAAATGGTTTAACGCTGATAAAGGTTTTGGATTTATTTCACCCAAAAATGGCAGTCAGGATGTGTTTGTTCATTATTCTGCTATTCAGGGTAATGATTATAAAACGCTTTATGAAGGGCAGGAAGTAAACTTTTCAGTCGAAAGCGGCCATAAAGGACCTTCGGCAACTAATGTGATAGCGTTATCGTAGAATTGAATTGATTGATATTATCGCGTGGTTATTTTTATACTACTCGATGATTTCGTTTAGTTAGTAACAAATATCCGCTTGCCACTTTCACCTATCAGAGTTCCGTTACCACCCTCAATATCAAAATAGTAAAGTAAGCCTTTATCTGTTAGTTTACGTTCTCGTAATCTTATTATTTTGACAACTTCTTCGTTGTAGAAAACGGACATACCAGGTTCTAGTCTTCGAAATGTTGTTCTGTGTTTGTTGAGTTGAATCATGATAATTTCCTCTTTGTTCTCAAACGAAAAATAGCAAGGAAGCAGCCTAGCGGCTGCAAATCGATATCGGGTAGAATGGTGGTACCTTAAACTAGTTGCTGAATAGAGACTTGCATTTTTTGTCACGCTATTGAGAATAAAAAGAGGTTTAACTTAGAGAATAAAGGTTTGAAATGATCAACAAAGAGCGGCTGTTACGAGATAATCGTTTATG
>NZ_NHNG01000750.1:0-2163 GCF_002287155.1 Arsenophonus sp. ENCA | reverse complement strand
AGTTGCCTGCCATCTTTACCTTTTTTTTCACGATTTTCTTGGCGGCATTTTAACACTTCAGCGCTCTGTTCCAATTGCTGAATGCGTTTTTCTATCCGCACTGTGACTGGCGCTGCTGAGAGAACCCTTTTTTCTCGTGAAATCGCTTCCTGCGTCAAAAGAGCATAATGAGAACAGGCGGCCTCTATAACTGTTCCATCACCAGCCAGACAGGAAACCCCAGATTGGGTACGAAGAAAAACGGATAATRTAAGTTCTTTAAAAAAACTGCCCGTCAGGACAGTCTGATGTTGATAAATGAAACGTCCAAGGCTGGCATGATCAGGTGTCACGCCATTGCTGACAAAAATACATCCCAAATCTAAACGCGCCAGATTTTCAAGTGCTCTGAGCGAACTATGCCCTTTCATGATCCCATAAAGCAAAATTCCCATCATTGAACGAGGAGAATACGGCGCTCTACCTGTTGAAGAATAACAGCGTTCGAAAGGTACCCAGTCTTGTTCATCCAAAATCTCTGTGACAATAAATGCCCTACGTTCACCAATTTGCTTGAGATAATCGCAAAGGGAAACAGAACCCTCCAAGATAGGTAGATTTTGCGCTTTGACAAACTTACGTTTGGTGTGAGATGGCGATTCCAGTTTGCGAGTAAATACGGTCATAAAAGATCTGCGTTTAAAACGAATAAAGCAAATTTTAATCGATAACATGAGCTTTTGCGACAGCCTCTTAATGTCGGTTTATGCACATAAAATTCATCAGGATTAACCGCTCCTTGAACAACCATCTCGCCAAGCCCACACGCTGAGGTAATAAAAACTACCTGATCAAAACCTGATTCGGTATCTAAAGTAAACATTACGCCCGAAGAAGCTAAATCAGAACGTACCATGCGTTGAATACCAGCAGAAAGCGGGATACCACGATGGTCATAACCTTGATGGACTCGATATGAGATAGCCCGGTCGTTAAATAGTGAAGCAAAAACATGTTTAATCGCAACCATTACCGCGTCAATACCTTGTACATTCAAAAAAGTTTCTTGCTGACCAGCAAAAGAAGCATCTGGCATATCTTCGGCAGTAGCAGAAGAACGTACGGCAAACGAAATATCACACTCATCGGCGCATAATTGCAAAAAAGCCTGCCGAATATCTTGTTCTAATTTATCGCCAAAAGGTGTATCGATGATCCATTGCCGGATTTGGCTACCCGCTTTGGCTAATTGAGTTACATCATCAACATCAATTTCATCCAATAATTGGTATATACGTTGATTAAGCCCACCTTGTTCTAAATAATCATTGAAAGCTCGGGCGGTAGTGGCAAAACCATTCGGCACCATAACATCCAGATCAGCTAAATGTGTGATCATTTCACCTAAAGAGGCGTTCTTTCCACCAACTAAATCAATATCATTCATAGTAAGCTGGTTATACCAAAGTATATTGCATGAAGTACGGCCATTATCGGACATTGAAGAAGATCCCTTATTAAAATTCATAGGAAGTGTAAATATTTTAGTTAGTTGGCAAAATTATCTCATCATTAAGACTAACATAGTGTTGAACCAAAAATGGAATGGTGAATCGATCAAGCTCATAATAATATTTTTTAACGCCAGATAATCTATCATTCGGCTAACAAATTTTTACATTTGATCTTTATTATTTTACTTTCTGAAAATAGAATTAAAGAAAAGGAAAATTAACCAATGGACAATCATCACGCCAAAAATTTAGAACGCTGTGTATTTTTTATCTCTGACGGAACCGCTATTACTGCAGAGACACTCGGGCATGCAGTTTTATCACAATTTCCGCTAAATTTTTCTTCTTACACACTACCGTTTGTCACCAGCGAAAAACGCGCCGAAGAAATAAAACAAAAAATTGATCAAATCTATTCAAAAAGTGCGACAGGAAGTCGTCTGACATATTGTTTTGAAAAAGGAATGGACAAAACCAGTCATCCCATTGACTGTAACCTACCGTGACAGGCGTGGCGGGCAACTGCGGGGTCTGAAGCTCACGGGACAATGTAACCTTGCATTGTAAAATGCGATAACGAAACCGTGAGGGAATAGTTATTACCTGCAAGCATCATGCGGATGAGGTGCTAGGTTTATCGGTATGGTTAACATATGTGAACTGTTAATAA
>NZ_NHNG01000078.1:0-2165 GCF_002287155.1 Arsenophonus sp. ENCA | reverse complement strand
TACAGGTTTCGATCTTGACCAGCGGGTCACCCAACTTGTCGATCGTCTGTTGGTGATACTGGTTTGCAAAGAGGTCATTCTTAATGGCGCTGCGTTTCTTCATGGTGGTTAGCTCAGTAGACCAGCTTCCGATAACTTTATCAGCAAAATCAAACTCGGCTTAGGTTTTTCGAGGTGCCCTGTGGTGGGTTGAGCACCAAAATTCAGCGTTCCTAGCAGAATACCTGAAGTGGCAGTTGAACCATTAACCACACAGGAGTTGGATAGCGTTAGGGTCACATTAACCGTTCCCGTTGTAGTAGCTGCCAGAGCCGAATGAGAGGCTAACAAACAGCCGATAACAGAGAATAAACGTATACCTTTCATTATGGCTCCTTACTATGATGGCTTAGCTGTTCAATTGTTTGCTAACAGCAATCATTGCTATTTATGGCTGACAGTAAATAGCTTTGTTATGGCAATTAAAGGTTATAACAAAAAAGAATTATTTTATTACCATGATTTTTAATTTGAGTATTGTGTAGAAATACAAAAAATGCCAATAAAATTATTGGCTTTTTTACAAATTAACTTTTTAACGCAACAGATTATTTTTATCAGCTAAACTGAAGTTATTATTTCATTCTGCTAATAAATAGTTATTAATCAATATAATTTGCATTTTTTCTTAAATTGAAATTAGTGAAAATAAGCTGTATTTTGTTTCTAATTGATTGAAATAAAATATATTTTAAATATTTATTTAGCATGTTGAATTAGTCAGTAGGAAATAAATAACTTATTTTACTCGGCTGGCCAGAAAGGTTTTATATTTGTAGAAAAGAGAAGTAAATTAATAGGGATAGTTACAGAAGTGATAGTAAATTAAATTTATATTTTAATTTTTTTTATTTTCATTTTATCGCTAATTAATTAACTAGAATAATTTTAGCCCCAGCTGTTTTAATCGGCTGGGGTAAAAGCCATAATTAATAACTGTCAGAGTAAGTTATTAATTAATAATATGCTATTTAATATCATCAATCTCGTTAATAAATGTTAAGTCATAGAGATTTTTGTTAGTTGAATAATCTTTAACTGACAAATCTTCTTCAGATTCATCGCTTGAATCTGGCTGGACGACAGTACTTTGGTCGATGTTGGATTCTTCAAACAACGGTTTATCAGACATTATTTCATCAAAATCTGATTCTAAACCATCAGATTGTAACCCTAAATCAGCAAACTCTGCTTCTGGTTTATCAAACTCAAATTCTGAATCATCAAACTGTAATGCAGGCTCATCAAACTCTGATCCTAAATTATAAAACTTCTCCCGCAAGCCTTTGTCATTTAAAAGAGACACGAGTTTCGCACAAAACTAATTTGGGTACGCTAATAAAACACGGATGTGCTCAGCAATAGCATTTTTGATTACCACGAGTTTCGCACAGGCATATAAAATTCTAAAAATGGCTTAAAAGCAATGATTAATCTGCAAGTTACTAAAAAACATAAATTTTCTTAAATTACAATAAGTTGTATTTGATTTATAAGGTTTTGACTATTTATATATCATGCTGAATTAAACTTAAAAATAGAGCGTTTTTTTATTGGTGCGAAACTCGTGTCTTTGAAATTCCTAGGCGTAAATTAGCATTATGTCTGGTTGTTAATTCCTCTGTACTCATGGTTTCACTCAGATAGTCAAGATTAATCAATATTTAACACATATTGTACTATACATTTTACGTAATGTAAAATATAAAACACATAACGTACACAGAGTACAATTCTGGGCTGTACTCCAGAGTACAATCCTGGGCTGTACTCTGGATTTTTTAATTTATTGATTTTTATGTATATTTTTTGGCGGGCTTTTCTCTTTCTAGAGGGGGGGAGAACGCGAAGCGATCGACCCCCCAAAACGCGTTTTCAGGCAACTTCAGTGTGAACGCATTTCTCTGTTCGTTCCTGTGATCTTCCGCTTCCTCGCTTTGGCTGTTCGTTCCTCGTCGCTTCTCTCCTGCGGTACGCCTCAGCCAAAGACTGCGGCGAGCGGTGGGAGTTACAAGGACTTATTCTTTTTCGATTCTAGGCGTAAAGCCCTTGGAAAGCCTGTAGCGGCGTTTTCTCGGTTTAAGATGCCCACCAGGGCATGGAAGGCGCGAAAATCGCTTACAGAG
>NZ_NHNG01000401.1:0-2185 GCF_002287155.1 Arsenophonus sp. ENCA | reverse complement strand
AGCGCGGTGGTCCCACCTGACCCCATGCCGAACTCAGAAGTGAAATGCCGTAGCGCCGATGGTAGTGTGGGGTCTCCCCATGTGAGAGTAGGGAGCTGCCAGACTTTAATTTAATGCTAATGGGAAAGACCATTAGTGAAATAGATGTGTGATAGAATAGTTTGGTTAGTGGTTATTTATCTATACTTTTAATTATTAATATGATGGATAGGCCGCTTAAACGTTCGTTAAAATATAAATAGCAAAGAATTTGCTTAGTAGCTATAGCGCGGTAGCTCCACCTGATCCCATGCCGAACTCAGAAGTGAAATGCCGTAGTGCCGATGATAGTGTGGGGTATCCCCATGTGAGAGTAGGGAACTGCTAAGCTTAAAATATTAAGGCCACCTAATTAAGGTGGCTTTTCTGTATATGTAAATAATAAATCTAACTTAATGAATAATATATTTTATAGTTGAATTATATCTATTTTATCGACGAGCTTTATTAATATTTTTGACATTTATTATAGGTAATTGACTAATCTAACTAGAAATATTAATCGAATCCTTTTCTTCTAGTAGTTTTTCAACAACACTAGGATCCGCTAATGTTGATGTATCACCAAGATTATTTATATCACCAGTGGCAATTTTTCTTAGAATACGTCGTATAATTTTACCTGAGCGTGTTTTTGGTAATGCATCAGTCCAGTGAAGAATATCTGGTGTTGCTATTGGTCCAATTTCTTTACGCACCCAATTGCGTACTTCATTATAAAGTTCTGCTGAAGGTTCTTCACCATGATTTAATGTAATGTAGGCATAAATAGCTTGTCCTTTAATATTATGAGGGACACCAACGACGGCAGCCTCAGCAATTTTAGGGAACGCTACAAGTGCAGATTCGATTTCCGCCGTACCTAAACGATGACCAGAAATATTTAAAACGTCGTCAACACGACCGGATATCCAGTAATAACCATCTTCATCACGGCGAGCACCATCTCCACTGAAATACATACCTTTAAATAGTAAAAAATAAGTTTGTTCAAAGCGTTCGTGGTCACCATAAATGGTTCTAGCTTGTCCTGGCCATGAATCCATGATGACAAGATTGCCTTCAGCAATACCCTCAAGTAAATTACCTAGATTATCAATAAGCGCGGGCTTAACACCAAAAAAAAGGTAGTGTTGCTGATCCTGGTTTAAGTTCAGTTGCTCCCGGTAAGGGAAGAAGCATAAAACCACCGGTTTCTGTTTGCCACCAAGTATCAATAATAGGGCAATGACTATTACCTATTTTTTTGTAGTACCATTCCCAAGCTTCCGGATTAATAGGTTCACCGACAGAGCCTAAAATCCTTAAAGAATTACGCTGAGTTGCTTCAATAGCTTTATCTCCTTCTGCCATCAAAGCACGAATTGCGGTTGGTGCGGTATAAAGAATATTTACTTTATGCTTATCAACTATTTGGCTCATGCGATTTATATTTGGATAGTTAGGTACACCTTCAAACATTAGCGTGGTGGCTCCATTGGATAGTGGGCCATAAATTAAGTAACTATGGCCTGTTACCCAGCCTATATCAGCAGTGCACCAATAAATTTCTTTTGCCTGGTAGTCAAATGCGTATTTGACACGAGTTTCGCACAGGCATATAAAATTCTAAAAATGGCTTAAAAGCAATGATTAATCTGCAAGTTACTAAAAAACATAAATTTTCTTAAATTACAATAAGTTGTATTTGATTTATAAGGTTTTGACTATTTATATATCATGCTGAATTAAACTTAAAAATAGAGCGTTTTTTTATTGGTGCGAAACTCGTGTCTTTGTTTGTTACTATAAGCGTGTTGCTTAATAGTGAAATAAGGGTGTTTCGGTGATTGAAGTAAATTTTACGCTGTTCTGAGATGGAAATTCCAAAGACCTGCGCTAAGGAGTAAGAAGGTATCATCAATAAAGGGTCTACGATTCCGTAAAATTTGGGTCATGCAACCGAGGCGCTTGATACCCGCGATGGCGTGTTCAACTGTAATACGGATGCCCGAGATTATTTTATTTTCTTGTTTTTGTTCAGGCGATAAAGGTCTTTTTCGAGTTCCTTTTTTTGGGATTTGTGTATTAGGATGCTGTTTATCTATACCTTGAAAACCGGTATCTGCCCAGATGGTTACCTCAGGAGGAATATGGCGAATTATAT
>NZ_NHNG01000565.1:0-2485 GCF_002287155.1 Arsenophonus sp. ENCA | reverse complement strand
TAACAAGCTGAAAATTCAGCGGCTAAATTTTTCAATTCTTCGACTGATAATCCAATGATTGCTTTACATAAACGATTATCTCGTAACAGCCGCTCTTTGTTGATCATTTCAAACCTTTATTCTCTAAGTTAAACCTCTTTTTATTCTCAATAGCGTGACAAAAAATGCAAGTCTCTATTCAGCAACTAGTTTATTGACTGGCAGGGCGATAAGCTTGTCGTTAATGCTTTTGCCCGAACAGGAAAAACCTCAACCTTAGTGAAATATGCTGAAAAACATCTCGAACTCCGGATGCTCTACATTGCGTTTAATCGCTCAGTGAGAGAAAAGGCGGACGAGAAATTTCCCGCTAATGTGCTTTGTAAAACCTCTCATCAACTGGCGTGACCTGGCTTTGGTAGAAATTACGCTAATCGATTAACCCATTCTCTGCGTCTTTTTGATATTGCTAATGCCATTCAGAGCGATGACTGGCTATACGTAAACGCGATTCAGGATACCTTAAAGAACTTTATCACGAGTTTCGCACCAACAAATAAACAAGTTATTTTTAAGTTCAATTCGACATAATATATAATTCGCAAAAATTGCTAATTAACACATAAGTTATTGAAATAAATATATATTTTATATTATAAAATATCTTACGGATAAAACATTATTTTAGATATTTTTAGAACTTTATATGCCTGTGCGAAACTCGTGTTTATGTGCAGGGTGGATAGTCAGATTATGTTACGTCACTGTCCTTCAATATTAATGGGTCAAGTTAAAAAATCATTTACCGCTAATGATAAGCCTGTTGCTCAATAGTGAAATAAAACTGCTTTCAATAAAAACAAGTTAGATACATCTAAAAAACACAAAAATAGGTTATTTTTTAATCTTATATAGGTCATTTTTAATTCAAAAATTGATTATTTTATCATCAATAGCTGGTTTTTTTGTAAGTCACAATTAATTTTGCTATTGAGCAACAGGCTTGATGTTGTTAGCCAGAGCGAACGGCTCTGGCATCGAATGATTGACCTTGCTGATAATTTCCCCGTCGTTCATGATATGTACTTAAAACTGTACCAACTCTCCCAACCTAATCTTTCCCATCGTTTTGACGTTATTTTGTTTGATGAAGCGCAGGACGCTAATCCGGTTACTCACGATATTGTGTTTCGTCAAACCAGGAAGTTAGTGATGGTGGGTGATGCTCATCAACAGATTTATCGTTTTCGAGGGGCGGTCGATGCATTACATGCCCCTTTGCTTGGTGATGCTGACCGTCTCTGGTTAACCCATAGCTTTCGCTTTGGTGCCTGTGTCGCGGATATGGCTAATGCATTACTGGCCATGAACGGTGAAACGCATCAGATACCGTCTTTCTTATCATGATACAAGAGCTATATTCTCATCGAAGGGGATGCCAGATTTTAAGACACCATAAGCTAATTGGAGTAATTTTCGCATTGCCGCACAGATGCCTACTTTACCTCCTTTGTGACGTGATACGAGCCGCTGCCACTGTGCTTTTATTATAGGGTTACAGGAAATGGCAGATAAAGCCGGCATGTATAATGCTTTTCTGAGCTCTGTATGACCTCGTTTTGATAGGCGACTACGTCCTTTAAATAAACCAGACTCATGCAGTTTTGGGTTAAGACCAACATAGGCCACGACTTCTTTACTGTTGCTAAATTTTGACATATTACCGATATAAGCCAGTAAACTCGCACTCAGTATTTCACCAATTCCAGGTATGCTTTCCAGCAACGCTTTGTTTTTCTTTAAATCAGGATCGCTATTAATATGACACGAGTTTCGCACAGGCATATAAAATTCTAAAAATGGCTTAAAAGCAATGATTAATCTGCAAGTTACTAAAAAACATAAATTTTCTTAAATTACAATAAGTTGTATTTGATTTATAAGGTTTTGACTATTTATATATATATATCATGCTGAATTAAACTTAAAAATAGAGCGTTTTTTTATTGGTGCGAAACTCGTGTAGACAAAAAAAGCCCTTGTGTACTAATTGCCGATGATACATTGATTGCCAAAACACGTAGTAGAAAAATAGAGATGGTTCATTATCAATATTCAGGTAATAAGCATGATGTTATTGCTGGCATAGGTTTGGTTAATTTGCTTTGGCATGATCTGACAAGTGTTGAATCAATTCCTATTGACTATCGTATTTATGATAAAGATTCTCACGAGTTTCGCACAAAACTAATTTGGGTACGCTAATAAAACACGGATGTGCTCAGCAATAGCATTTTTGATTACGTCCCAATTTTGTTGATAAAGGGTTATTTTTTCAGATATACGACGTTTATGTTGTTCAAACCACGCAGAAATAGCCACGAGTTTCGCAGTCTCTAAAAAAGAAGTATAAATTTAAAAACAAGAAAAAATCAGGATGTTCATATTTTGTCCGGTTATCCATGCATTAAAGATATCTATAAAATATTCTTGCAAGTAAGCAGTG
>NZ_NHNG01000222.1:0-2191 GCF_002287155.1 Arsenophonus sp. ENCA | reverse complement strand
CATAAACGATTATCTCGTAACAGCCGCTCTTTGTTGATCATTTCAAACCTTTATTCTCTAAGTTAAACCTCTTTTTATTCTCAATAGCGTGACAAAAAATGCAAGTCTCTATTCAGCAACTAGTTTATTGTTAACTGAGCGCGCGATAAGTGCAAATAATCCAAACTCAATGAAGGTTAAATCACCTGCATCACGCTGGCTAACGAATAACGTCACCGCACAGTCCAGCGCTGCCTGTCCTGCGAGTCCCTGCCTGTCTGAAACCAGCGCCCCGTCTCGACGAGGCTGTCGCAAAAGGGGTATTTACAATAAAAATAATTTAATTTTTTCTTTAAAATCAAAATATTGAAATCATTAAAAACATGATACTACCTCTTTTGCGACAGCCTCCGACAATCGGAGCGCATCACGCGCGCCTGGATAGCCCCTTATGTGTCACCGGATGAGGTCGTCCATACCGGCGAAGTGGTTTATTTCGTGACCACCCCATCCACCTGGGCAAATGTGGAGACGATTTGATGCTAAAGCACGTCAATCCGCTCAAAATCATTGAACTGGTGGGTAATGCCTTAATGGAAAAAGACACTACCCGTGAAACGGCAAAAAAGCTCGAGTCGATGGATTATCCGCATTTGCGCGACTTATTGCCGCATCGGGATTATGACGGCGACCATCAGCTTTTTATTAACCAGCATTCACTGGGATTTTTACTGGAAGCACAACCGTTAATCGGTGCTAATGAAAAACTGGTCGAATCACTGGAAGAGCTGGTGAAAAACAATCTGCTGATAGGACGTGAGATATTTAAAAGGGAAACGTGCGATAAATGTGGATCTACCTGGGACAAACTGGATCTATCTGGGACGGGTAACGGTAATTAAGTTACACATAGTGAAACAGGAATCATCACTCAAATTAACCGATTATTGAAATAATACTCCTGCCTCTGTTAGGATCCAAGGCCAAATACTGCTACTTATTAGTATCAATAGGAGGGTTTCTATGAGCAATAAGAATGATAAACAGGATCGTGTAGAGTATTCAGAAAATCCAAAGAGTGAGGGGATCATCACTAAGCCTGTTGCTCAATAGCAAAATTAATTGTGACTTACAAAAAAACCAGCTATTGATGATAAAATAATCAATTTTTGAATTAAAAATGACCTATATAAGATTAAAAAATAACCTATTTTTGTGTTTTTTAGATGTATCTAACTTGTTTTTATTGAAAGCAGTTTTATTTCACTATTGAGCAACAGGCTTACTGTCGAAATGCCAATCAGCAACGAAAAGTCATCCGCTGAACCCAAAGCACCTACGCCATTGGGTAAAAAGTAGTCTTTGTTTCAGTCGGTAGAAGAGCTTGATGGCTTTTCCGCTCTTCTCCTGATATCTATTCTGGCGATTTGATCCGCAGGGATGTAAGTCGCGAGAGCACCGTAGTCCTGATGAATACTGTCTCCATACTCTACCCACTCATTGCTATTTGCCGGGCTGCTATGCGTGACATAGAGAATGACATCACCGTTATTACCGAGTGTAAAAGGCCCATTTGGAAGCCCCTCGAAACGCCCTGGCAATCGTGACAGCAAGCCCGAGCCATCCTTGAGGATCACAAATAATTCAGTTGCCCGATAATTCGTTTGGCCAAACATTTGCTGCCAGGCAGAGTGCGTACTGTCAGACCACGAGATATTATGCTGCCGAAGAAATCTATATAACCGCTTACGTCCATATTTACGCCACAATGCACCCAGGGTAAATGCCAACAATACGGTCGGTAGTGCTGCCGCGTAAGCATTAAACTAGTTGCTGAATAGAGACTTGCATTTTTTGTCACGCTATTGAGAATAAAAAGAGGTTTAACTTAGAGAATAAAGGTTTGAAATGATCAACAAAGAGCGGCTGTTACGAGATAATCGTTTATGTAAAGCAATCATTGGATTATCAGTCGAAGAATTGAAAAATTTAGCCGCTGAATTTTCAGCTTGTTATTTGATTTATCGGAAAAAGAATCGAAAAGATCACGAGCGGCAGATGGGTGCAGGGCAGAAAGGATTTATCTGTATTAGTCTTAACTTAATCTGACAATTCTGATTTAAAAAAGAAAGTTACCGGTTTTAATTAACATCATTAGATAATTAAATAAAAGGTAATTTTATGTATCAAACAAATAATCCTATCATCAAAC
>NZ_NHNG01000680.1:0-2193 GCF_002287155.1 Arsenophonus sp. ENCA | reverse complement strand
TCATTTCTGGTGTCCAGCCATCGGCGCACAAAAGAACACACCGTATCCGATCGCATACAAGACGGTCACGACTTTCCCTGTGAAGATTTCTGAGCTTTAGTTTTTGTTCTTGTGAGAGATTAATGTTCATACCTATTAAATGGGCATTGCTCATGGAAAATCAAGCATCTTCAATGACGACGAGTATATTGAGGCTGGTGTTATGTTTGGACCGGGAAAAGCGGCCAATGCCGGAGGGGTTGCAACATCAGGTTTGGAAATGGCACAAAATGCGGCGCATTTGAGTTGGACAGCAGAAAAAGTGAATAGCCGTTTGAAACACATTATGTTAGATATTCACCAGAATTGTGTGAAATATGGTGGAGAAGATAAGCAGACTAATTATGTTAAAGGCGCTAATATTGCCGGTTTTGTTAAAGTCGCCGATGCGATGTTAGAACAAGGTATTCTGTAATAAATCAATAGCGATAGGGCAAATTAAAAACTAATTATATCGCTTAATGCTAGTAAAATTCTGAATATTATTTTGCTTATTGAACATCGCCTGCAACTATCCTTTTCAGGCGATGTTGTTAGCAAAAATTTGTCGATTATTATTTATCCTATCAACTGACCTATAGTTATATTAATCTTCATTTAGACTCATATGCAGGCGATCAATTAAAGGTTTAAACAAGTAATTTAGTAGCGACCGTTCGCCAGTACGAATAAAAACTTCTACTGGCATTCCTGGTTTGATGGTTAACTGATTTAGGCGTTGACGATTTTCATCATTTACTTGGACCTGTAATAAATAATAGGGCTCGCCAGTCTGTTCATTAAGTAGCCTATCAGCAGAAATCATCGTCACGTTGCCTTCCACTTTAGGAGTCGTACTTTGATTAAATGCAGTAAATTGTAACTCTACCGGTAAACCTAATTTCACTTGATCAATCAAGTGTACCGGAACCCGTGCATCAACTAATAGTGGTTGATCATCGGGAACAATCTCCATCATTTTTTGTCCGGCAGCGATTACGCCGCCTTCAGTAAAAATTGACATACCAATTATGGTGCCAGCAACCGGGGCACGTATTTGAGAATTATTCAGCATGAACTTCGCTTTAACGAGCTGACTGTTGGTATGATTAATTTTAGTTTGTGTGTCTGCCAGTTGGGCATGAACATCTTTTTGATATTCTTGTTGGAGTTTTTCGCTAAGCAGTTTTTGTTCTAATATTTGATGTTGGATGCGACTAATATCACCAAGAGTTTGCGCTAAATTACCATCGACTTCAGTATATTTATTTTCAGTTTCTAATAATGTATTGCGAGCAATATAGCCGTTTTTTTCTAATTCCCTTAATCCTTCTAATTGTTGCAATAACATAGTAAGTTGCGTTTTTTGGCTCTTTGCTTTTTGTTGTTGGGCATATAAAGTAGCGTTCAATCCGGTTATTTTTTCTTTAATGCTGGCCAACTCTAATTGTAAAACTTGATATTGGTTTTCCAGCAATTGTTGATTTAATTGAATAAGTTCGCTTATATCATGTTTCTTCATTTCACCTTGCAAAGCGGGTGAGAAAATCAACCGTTTTTTGCCCAGCTGTTCAGCTAATAAGCGGGCTTCTCTTACTAACAGTTCGTGGTATTGTTTTAGTTTTATATTGTATTCTGCATGCACTTCAACGGTGTTGAGTGTTAAAAGAATTTGTCCTGCTCGTACTTTTTCACCATTATTAACGGATAGTTGTTCAATAAGCCTGTTGCTCAATAGTGAAATAAAACTGCTTTCAATAAAAACAAGTTAGATACATCTAAAAAACACAAAAATAGGTTATTTTTTAATCTTATATAGGTCATTTTTAATTCAAAAATTGATTATTTTATCATCAATAGCTGGTTTTTTTGTAAGTCACAATTAATTTTGCTATTGAGCAACAGGCTTAATGATTGCTTTACATAAACGATTATCTCGTAACAGCCGCTCTTTGTTGATCATTTCAAACCTTTATTCTCTAAGTTAAACCTCTTTTTATTCTCAATAGCGTGACAAAAAATGCAAGTCTCTATTCAGCAACTAGTTTATTGTTCGCCTACCATTAGAGGCGCAGAGATGCGACTGCTGCCATCAACCGATGCACGTGATGGGTGAAGAAGTGCGTGAAGAGCTTGAATTGATACCGGCTCACGTACAGGTTACCCGTTATATCC
>NZ_NHNG01000669.1:0-2219 GCF_002287155.1 Arsenophonus sp. ENCA | reverse complement strand
AATGATTGCTTTACATAAACGATTATCTCGTAACAGCCGCTCTTTGTTGATCATTTCAAACCTTTATTCTCTAAGTTAAACCTCTTTTTATTCTCAATAGCGTGACAAAAAATGCAAGTCTCTATTCAGCAACTAGTTTTATGAACGATTATGCCTTCGCGGGAAAGCGAAGATGTGTGCCATTGGAGCACTTATGCGAAAACTTGTTCACTGGTGCTATGGGGTATTGAAGACACAAAAGCCGTTCGATGCTGATTACCTGCATTCAGATAGGCGTAGCGCATGTAAGGCTGCATGATGCTGTTTCATATGACGCAGTAGATAAACCGCCGAAACCCGGCGTAAGCCGGATGGGGCTATAAGAAAGCTTGTCGCCCACCCACCCTGAATAGCCATGCGGTTTTACAGTAGATTTAACCCCGTTAGCACGGTATAACCGCGATGTATCGGGGATTTGGTGCTGTCAGCAAGTTGACAGCACTTAGGGGGGTGTTGCCAAAACTTAAGGCGATCTTTTTCTTGACTTAGCACGGTAGCTTGAGCATGAAAGCCGTCGAGCAATCGCACGTATAGACATACCCTGGCGATGTAAAACAGAAATTTCCACTCTGATCTCCAATGTTATCATCGGCAGTACCTTAAAACTGCCATTTTTACTCTTGGTGGATCAGTTTTACATTAGCAAGTGGATCATTTTTACATTGGTAGCGACACTATGGGGCTATATCAACAAATTACCGATACGGCGACTGTTAACCATTGAAGACCCCCCCGAAGGCCGAATTTATGGCGCAATCCAGACGCCGATCATCGCTGATAAGAAAAACACCGAAGAAATCAAACGCGCATGGCTGCTATCGATGGCCTATGCCTTGCGATGCGATCCGGATGCGATTTTAAACGGTGAAATCCGCGATTTGGAATCTGCCATCACCGCACTGAAAGCGGCCATGACCGGGCATCTGCTGATGACGACACTTCACGCAAATGATGGCCTGAATATCCTTAAGCCTGTTGCTCAATAGTGAAATAAAACTGCTTTCAATAAAAACAAGTTAGATACATCTAAAAAACACAAAAATAGGTTATTTTTTGATCTTATATGGGTCATTTTTAATTCAAAAATTGATTATTTTATCATCAATGGCTGGTTTTTTTGTAAGTCACAATTAATTTTGCTATTGAGCAACAGGCTTCTTGAACGACTGGAAATAGAAGGGGTATCCGCACGGCTATTGGCCGATGCGCAGTTATTGATTGGGCTGATAAGCCAACGACTGGTACAGCGCTTATGCCCGCACTGCAAAGTGCCTTATCACCGGGTAGCCGGGCAGCTTGAGGCGGACGATCGCGATCTGATTGAACACCATTGCCAACCTGAAAAGGTGTTTATGCGCCATTTTGAAGGCTGCGAACACTAAGCCTGTTGCTCAATAGCAAAATTAATTGTGACTTACAAAAAAACCAGCTATTGATGATAAAATAATCAATTTTTGAATTAAAAATGACCTATATAAGATTAAAAAATAACCTATTTTTGTGTTTTTTAGATGTATCTAACTTGTTTTTATTGAAAGCAGTTTTATTTCACTATTGAGCAACAGGCTTACTGTTTTCATGGCATTGTCGGGCGTATCGTGGTGGCGGAAGTGATCGCACCGGATGCACAATTTTTTGAACTGTACCGGACAAAAAGTAAAGCGGCAGCGAAAACCTACTGGCATCGGACGCTTGGCGGCATGACGCGTAATCAGCACGTCTTGCACTACATCCATGCGGGAGAGGTTGACCCACTGGCGGCGCACTTCATTTGCCCGATTGATGAGGACAGTTATACGTTGTTGCCGTTAGAAAGTTAAAGCGCCCCAATTAGGGGCACTATGATTAAGCAGCGTTGTGTTCAAGGACACACCCGGATTCATTTTGAACGCCAATAGGAATCTTCTGCGGTTTTTCCTGTTCAGGGATCTCGTAGATAAATTGCAAGGTTAATAATCCTTTATCCAGCGTCGCTTGCTGAATCGTTATTCGATGCTCAAGGCTGAAATTTACAGAAAATCCATTTTTACTAATGCCTTGATGTAACCATTTCACACCTTCTTTTTCATCTTCTGATTCATTTTTCTCATCGCTCGCTTTACCACTGATGGTTATCTGATGATTATGCACAGAAATCTCCAATTCATCTTGTGAATAACCCGGCACACTAAACGTTAGCT
>NZ_NHNG01000306.1:0-2280 GCF_002287155.1 Arsenophonus sp. ENCA | reverse complement strand
TGAGCAAAAATGGGCGCCGTCACGATAAACGCTTACTCGATAAAGTCGATATAATTCGCCATATTCCTCCTGAGGTAACCATCTGGGCAGATACCGGTTTTCAAGGTATAGATAAACAGCATCCTAATACACAAATCCCAAAAAAAGGAACTCGAAAAAGACCTTTATCGCCTGAACAAAAACAAGAAAATAAAATAATCTCGGGCATCCGTATTACAGTTGAACACGCCATCGCGGGTATCAAGCGCCTCGGTTGCATGACCCAAATTTTACGGAATCGTAGACCCTTTATTGATGATACCTTCTTACTCCTTAGCGCAGGTCTTTGGAATCACGAGTTTCGCACCAATAAAAAAACGCTCTATTTTTAAGTTTAATTCAGCATGATATATAAATAGTCAAAACCTTATAAATCAAATACAACTTATTGTAATTTAAGAAAATTTATGTTTTTTAGTAACTTGCAGATTAATCATTGCTTTTAAGCCATTTTTAGAATTTTATATGCCTGTGCGAAACTCGTGACTGTTACCGATTAGCATCATTGGAACCAGTGCGGCAAATGTGCAGCCTTGCACTAATGGTAAGCGACAGCCAATCCATGCCCCAAAACCGAAGGATTGGGCAATAGTTGCTATTCCGCAGATAAACAGATCAGTACTAATTAATAGAATAATTTGCTCTACGGGTAAGCCCACAGCATTACCGATAACTAATGGAACGGCGACTGCGCCGGCATACATCACTAAAACATGTTGCAGTCCGTAAAGTATCATTTGCCCAATGGGAAGTATTTCGTTAACTGGGGCTGATTGGTGCTTGGAGAGAACAGATCCTTTCATAAAGTTACATCACTCCTATTGGTGAGTACTTCGTTAACCGGGCTGATCGGTGTTTGGAAAGAACAGTTAATGTACGTGTTAGAACAGTATTTGGCATACAAACTGGTCTAAATTGCTCCAATCAGCATTTCAGCAAATATCAATATCCATGCGTAATCCATGCCAATATAAATAAAGAAGTAAAAATGTTGGTGCCATTCGTGAATCAAGTCACGTTTTGTTGTCGGCCGGGCCGGTAAATAGGATGGTATCATTAAAAACGGATCAAATATGCTTATTTTATACTTGAGGCTAATTCTCATCTTGAGAATAAAGGAAAAGCTGCTGATTACGGCTATTAGTTTTCAACTCTGCATTAAAATCACAATCGATACTACTTGCTGTAGTGGCAAAGTTTACTTTTATCCGGCTTTTATTAGTCGAAAAGAGATATTTCCTGGTTTCACTGTGATACGTCATTCTCAAAGTGAGAATAATTTATGACAAGAAGATGGATAGTGCTAAACATGATAAAGGCAAATTTTTGAAGCGAATAACAAAATTTTATGTTAGGCCTAAATTATTAAAAATATTTGCCCAATTATTGCATCCTGATTGGAACAGTATACCTGAACTTACTAGCTAGGAGAGCGAATGAATAAATTAATTATTGCTGATCCAAGTGAATGCATCGGTTGTCATGTTTGTGAAATTGCCTGTGTGGTTGCTCATAATCATCAACGTTGGCCACAGAGCACTCGTGAGTTTGTTCCGCGTATAAGGGTATTCAATGACGCCAAAAACAGTATTGCAGTAACCTGCCGTCATTGCAATAACGCTCCTTGTATTACCAGTTGCCCGGTGGATGCATTGCGTTTTGTTAGCGCAACCGTTCAGCTTGATCAAACTCGCTGTATTGGTTGTAAAAGTTGCATTGTGGCCTGCCCGTTTGGCGCCATTGATATGGTGCCGGCAGTGGATTCAGATATCGCCCTGGCACAAAAATGTGATATGTGTCAGACAATTAATGCTGACCAACCGGCTTGTGTGACACATTGTCCCACGCAAGCGTTACGGATTGTTGATGAACAATCGTTGTTAACTTTGCGTCAACAGAGACAACAAAAAGCGTGTTGCTTAATAGTGAAATAAGGGTGTTTCGGTGATTGAAGTAAATTTTACGCTGTTCTGAGATGGAAATTCCAAAGACCTGCGCTAAGGAGTAAGAAGGTATCATCAATAAAGGGTCTACGATTCCGTAAAATTTGGGTCATGCAACCGAGGCGCTTGATACCCGCGATGGCGTGTTCAACTGTAATACGGATGCCCGAGATTATTTTATTTTCTTGTTTTTGTTCAGGCGATAAAGGTCTTTTTCGAGTTCCTTTTTTTGGGATTTGTGTATTAGGATGCTGTTTATCTATACCTTGAAAACCGGTATCTGCCCAGATGGTTACCT
>NZ_NHNG01000799.1:0-2299 GCF_002287155.1 Arsenophonus sp. ENCA | reverse complement strand
TACAGGTTTCGATCTTGACCAGCGGGTCACCCAACTTGTCGATCGTCTGTTGGTGATACTGGTTTGCAAAGAGGTCATTCTTAATGGCGCTGCGTTTCTTCATGGTGGTTAGCTCAGTAGACCAGCTTCCGATAACTTTATCAGCAAAATCAAACTCGGCTTAGGTTTTTCGAGGTGCCCTGAAGTAAGATATATTCCATCGATTGCTGGGGAGTGTGAGCGCATATGGCAAGTTACTCAACATTTACAAGATTTAATTTCAGAAGCTGAAAAAACAGTAATTAAAAGAATTATCAGAAAACGTGAAGATGCTAACTTGGTATTAAAACAAATCGAAGATATACTCACATCCGAAACTAGCAAAAACCCGTTAACTGATTCTATTTGGAAATGTCACAGATCGGCATTGATAAATTTCGAAAAACGTATGTAGTTATTATTATACCCCTGTTTGACAGGGGTTTTTTATGGAGAAATTATTATGTGGATATTAATTGTAGTAATAACTGCAATGCCTGTTGTAAGTGGCACTAACGGTATTAGTGTTAATATGCATGAGTTTGAATCAGAAAACACTTGTCAAATTGCTGCTAAACAGTTTAAAGATCAATTTCATAAAGTAAGTGAAAGTGATATTAATGCTAGAGCTATCTGTGTTAAAAAATAACTATCTTATTACTACATCTTATAAATTTATTAATTAATATTACATTTTTTATTAGGGATAATTAGTGAGGATTTTATCAAAAAAACGTCAATTTTTTTACTTTCCTGTTTATTTTTTGGTGCAGTGATAGCAAAAGCAGGAGATCAAACGCTATCTTTTGGGTATTTGAATGTAAATGCAAATGGTATTAAAGATAGCGTTAATTTAATGCGTAATGATGTAAGAAAAGCCGGAGATGCTATAACAAATGGCTTTGGAGTACCTGCTGTAGTTTCTTTAGATAGTTATGCAAACTTAGGTGGGGTTTTCATGCGTTACAGATATGAAATAACAGATGATTGGGGAATTATTAGTTCACTTGCTTATTCAACAAAAGATTATAATGCTAATGCAGGCGAAGAAAAAGATAGAATTTCAACAAAGAGCAAAGTTTCTGGTGACTATATTTCTTTGATGATTGGACCAACATATCGTTTTAATGAATATTTTAGCATTTATGGATTAATTGGCGGAGCTTATAAAAAAGTTTCATATGAGTCAAGATCGCAAGAATTTAAAAATAACGTATTAATTAATAGTTCTAAAAACTCGAAATCAGATAGTAAAACAGATCTAATTTATGGCGTTGGCATGCAGTTAAATTTTTGGCAAAATGCTACTCTTGATCTTGATCTTGATCTTGGCTATGAGCAGTCTAACGGTGACTGGAAAACCAATGCATTTACTATTGGTATAGGATATAAGTTTTAATCATCTAGCTGCTTTTGATGCCATATCGAATTTGGTGGCATCTCTACCCTAACATCTAGCCACGTAGACATCGGAATGTCAACTTGCTCACCATCGGTATAATAAGTTGGTTTTCCATCGATAATCTCTTTAACTCGCCAGTTCTGAAATTCTTCTGGCAAATGAGAATGCTGGCGGTGAAAAGTTTGGATTTCAATATTGCCGTCAGGTAGGATTTTATCTTTGATATATATTAGCTCTAAACCATTGCTATTTTTTGGCAACGATACCCCATCATTTATGCCCCATCCACCGTCTGCGTTATAACCCATGACGCCTGAAATGAAATATTGTCCAATTCCAGTTCGCTGGACATTAACTCCTTCTGATTCATCATTACACGAGTTTCGCACCAATAAAAAAACGCTCTATTTTTAAGTTTAATTCAGCATGATATATAAATAGTCAAAACCTTATAAATCAAATACAACTTATTGTAATTTAAGAAAATTTATGTTTTTTAGTAACTTGCAGATTAATCATTGCTTTTAAGCCATTTTTAGAATTTTATATGCCTGTGCGAWWSTYRWSCATAATAAACAACTGAACAAGTTAGACATCTCAGAAGAAGGAACTCCAATACACTTACGAGGCTACGGTTGGGTGACTGTTTTCAAATTTACAGCCAAAAACGGCCGTATTGATTACATAAAACTAGTTGCTGAATAGAGACTTGCATTTTTTGTCACGCTATTGAGAATAAAAAGAGGTTTAACTTAGAGAATAAAGGTTTGAAATGATCAACAAAGAGCGGCTGTTACGAGATAATCGTTTATGTAAAGCAATCATTGGATTATCAGTCGAAGAATTGAAAAATTTAGCCGCTGAATTTTCAGCTTGTTA
>NZ_NHNG01000037.1:0-2352 GCF_002287155.1 Arsenophonus sp. ENCA | reverse complement strand
ACATAAACGTCGTATATCTGAAAAAATAACCCTTTATCAACAAAATTGGGACGTAATCAAAAATGCTATTGCTGAGCACATCCGTGTTTTATTAGCGTACCCAAATTAGTTTTGTGCGAAACTCGTGTTTCTATCTAATTCAAGTCAGTTTGGTTTTTTGCTATCTAAATAAGTTGTTATTAATGGCATAAACCAAATTATGGCAAATAGATTTTAGGATATTTTCTTTGAACAATAAAAAATTAAATTTGACGGCTTTAACCGCATTAGTATTAAGTTCAATGGTTGGAGCCGGTGTGTTTAGCTTGCCGCAAAATATGGCTGAAGTCGCTAGCCCCCTAGCACTTATGATAGGCTGGAGTATCACAGGTATTGGTATTTTATTTCTTGCCATATCTTTGCTATTACTTTCACGTATTAGACCGGATCTAGATGGAGGAATTTATACATACGCCAAAGAAGGTTTTGGTGAACTAGTTGGTTTTTGTTCAGCCTGGGGCTATTGGCTATGTGCTGTTATCGCTAATGTTTCCTATTTAGTGATCGTCTTTGCAGCCCTGAGTTTTTTTACTGATCACTCAGGTAATGTGGTTTTTGGTGATGGTAATACTTGGCAATCTTTGATTGGTGAGTCTATCTTACTATGGATCATTCATTGGTTAGTATTAAGAGGTACACAGACTGCTGCCGGTATCAATAAATTAGCAACTTTAGCTAAATTAATTCCCCTTACCCTATTTATCATCCTTGCTATTTTTGCGTTTAAGATAGATATATTTAAATTTGATTTTAGTGGTGCTGAAATGGGCATACCAATTTGGCAACAAATCAAAAATACAATGCTAATTACGTTATGGGTATTTATTGGTATCGAAGGGGCTGTGGTTGTTTCAGCACGCGCTCAAAGACGTAAAGATGTTGGTTTAGCAACGTTACTTGCCGTAATCTCAGCCTTAAGTATTTATATATTAGTTACCTTGCTCTCCTTAGGCATCTTTCCCAGAGCAGAACTTGCTGCAATGAAAAATCCCTCAATGGCATCACTTATGATCCATATGATGGGAAATTATGGCGAGATTATTATTGCAGCTGGTTTGATTGTTTCTGTTTGCGGTGCATATTTAAGCTGGACAATAATGGCGACAGAAATTCCTTATATTGCTTCGCTTCATGGTTCATTTCCTAAAATATTCAAATCTCAAAATAAAAATAATGCCCCTTCTTCATCTCTTTGGCTTACAAACGGTGCTGTACAATTAGCGTTAATATTAATTTGGTTGAGTGGCAGTAACTATAATATGTTATTAACGATAGCCTCAGAAATGATTTTGGTGCCTTATTTTTTAGTCGGTGCTTTCCTAATCAAAATCTCTTTTGAGCGTGATAGCAGAGGATTACTTATTATTGGAGCAGTAACTAGTTTATATAGCTTATGGCTACTTTATGCTTCAGGAACAATCAATCTACTGTTATCTGTTATTCTATACATGCCCGGTTTATTTATCTTCCTCTATGCGCAAAACCAAAACAATAATAAAAAATCACTCAGCAGATTAGAAAGAAATGCAATAATTATAATTATTTTCTCTTCTATCCCCGCATTTTGGTATTTACTTCATATTTAATTAACGAGATTTAACAACGGCCCATTCCCAGTCGAAACGCAACAAACCCATAAAACGTTATGCAGCCATTAGATGAGCTAAAAATACTTCATTTGGACACGAGTTTCGCAGTCTCTAAAAAAGAAGTATAAATTTAAAAACAAGAAAAAATCAGGATGTTCATATTTTGTCCGGTTATCCATGCATTAAAGATATCTATAAAATATTCTTGCAAGTAAGCAGTGTAAGATACTCTWGTTTGGCGTTATCAGAAGTCAGCCCATCGCCTTTATCTCATGACACGGTTAGCCGATGGTTAAAAAGTAGATGTTTCCGCCCTAAAGAGGCTGTCGCAAAAGGGGTGGAATTTTTTTTTCAACAATATCCCACCGTGCAGATTTTCTCTTTTTCTGATTTTAGTTTGTACAAATAATAGACTGAAAATCATCCATAATATCAGAGCAACCGCTCTTGATAAGTTATAGGCCATTGCATGCAGGGTAAATTCGAGCTTTACCGCTAATAATCCCTTACGCCGGAAACGTTCCAAACCCTGAATTCCCCGCAATGCTGAAAACACAGGTTCAACCATGCTCTTTCGCTGATTCAAGATTTTTTTAGACTCAGGAGTAGCCATATGTAAACGAAGTTCATCTCGCTGTTTATCTTCCGGATAGCGTTTTATTTTCCTTCCATCTTTGGATTGTGTACATTGTTTTTTTTGCTCGCATTGGGCGCAATTAACACA
>NZ_NHNG01000044.1:0-2423 GCF_002287155.1 Arsenophonus sp. ENCA | reverse complement strand
AGCTAACGTTTAGTGTGCCGGGTTATTCACAAGATGAATTGGAGATTTCTGTGCATAATCATCAGATAACCATCAGTGGTAAAGCGAGCGATGAGAAAAATGAATCAGAAGATGAAAAAGAAGGTGTGAAATGGTTACATCAAGGCATTAGTAAAAATGGATTTTCTGTAAATTTCAGCCTTGAGCATCGAATAACGATTCAGCAAGCGACGCTGGATAAAGGATTATTAACCTTGCAATTTATCTACGAGATCCCTGAACAGGAAAAACCGCAGAAGATTCCTATTGGCGTTCAAAATGAATCCGGGTGTGTCCTTGAACACAACGCTGCTTAATCATAGTGCCCCTAATTGGGGCGCTTTAACTTTCTAACGGCAACAACGTATAACTGTCCTCATCAATCGGGCAAATGAAGTGCGCCGCCAGTGGGTCAACCTCTCCCGCATGGATGTAGTGCAAGACGTGCTGATTACGCGTCATGCCGCCAAGCGTCCGATGCCAGTAGGTTTTCGCTGCCGCTTTACTTTTTGTCCGGTACAGTTCAAAAAATTGTGCATCCGGTGCGATCACTTCCGCCACCACGATACGCCCGACAATGCCATGAAAACAGTGTTCGCAGCCTTCAAAATGGCGCATAAACACCTTTTCAGGTTGGCAATGGTGTTCAATCAGATCGCGATCGTCCGCCTCAAGCTGCCCGGCTACCCGGTGATAAGGCACTTTGCAGTGCGGGCATAAGCGCTGTACCAGTCGTTGGCTTATCAGCCCAATCAATAACTGCGCATCGGCCAATAGCCGTGCGGATACCCCTTCTATTTCCAGTCGTTCAAGAAGCCTGTTGCTCAATAGCAAAATTAATTGTGACTTACAAAAAAACCAGCCATTGATGATAAAATAATCAATTTTTGAATTAAAAATGACCCATATAAGATCAAAAAATAACCTATTTTTGTGTTTTTTAGATGTATCTAACTTGTTTTTATTGAAAGCAGTTTTATTTCACTATTGAGCAACAGGCTTAAGGATATTCAGGCCATCATTTGCGTGAAGTGTCGTCATCAGCAGATGCCCGGTCATGGCCGCTTTCAGTGCGGTGATGGCAGATTCCAAATCGCGGATTTCACCGTTTAAAATCGCATCCGGATCGCATCGCAAGGCATAGGCCATCGATAGCAGCCATGCGCGTTTGATTTCTTCGGTGTTTTTCTTATCAGCGATGATCGGCGTCTGGATTGCGCCATAAATTCGGCCTTCGGGGGGGTCTTCAATGGTTAACAGTCGCCGTATCGGTAATTTGTTGATATAGCCCCATAGTGTCGCTACCAATGTAAAAATGATCCACTTGCTAATGTAAAACTGATCCACCAAGAGTAAAAATGGCAGTTTTAAGGTACTGCCGATGATAACATTGGAGATCAGACACGAGTTTCGCACAGGCATATAAAATTCTAAAAATGGCTTAAAAGCAATGATTAATCTGCAAGTTACTAAAAAACATAAATTTTCTTAAATTACAATAAGTTGTATTTGATTTATAAGGTTTTGACTATTTATATATCATGCTGAATTAAACTTAAAAATAGAGCGTTTTTTTATTGGTGCGAAACTCGTGTCAGAGTGGAAATTTCTGTTTTACATCGCCAGGGTATGTCTATACGTGCGATTGCTCGACGGCTTTCATGCTCAAGCTACCGTGCTAAGTCAAGAAAAAGATCGCCTTAAGTTTTGGCAACACCCCCCTAAGTGCTGTCAACTTGCTGACAGCACCAAATCCCCGATACATCGCGGTTATACCGTGCTAACGGGGTTAAATCTACTGTAAAACCGCATGGCTATTCAGGGTGGGTGGGCGACAAGCTTTCTTATAGCCCCATCCGGCTTACGCCGGGTTTCGGCGGTTTATCTACTGCGTCATATGAAACAGCATCATGCAGCCTTACATGCGCTACGCCTATCTGAATGCAGGTAATCAGCATCGAACGGCTTTTGTGTCTTCAATACCCCATAGCACCAGTGAACAAGTTTTCGCATAAGTGCTCCAATGGCACACATCTTCGCTTTCCCGCGAAGGCATAATCGTTCATAGATCGTTTTCATCGTCGGATTAAATCTCAAACCACACAACGAAGACAGATACAGTTTTGCCCGCATTTCTGGCGGTCCTATTTTAGACAACTTCGGTTTTCCTCTGACCGATGTGCCGGAGTATTTTTCAACAGGAACCACGCCCAGAAATGCTGCAACCTGCTCTGCTGTGTCGAAACGATGACTCCGTAGGATAACCAGCATATTCATACCTAACTGAAAACCGACGGATTTTATTGATGTCAGTAGGTCAAAATCCTTTTTTAATTCAGGATTCTGGTCAAGGTGAGTCAGGATAAGAGCATCCAGATTCTCAATCTCCGTGCTTAAGTTACGAA
>NZ_NHNG01000486.1:0-2474 GCF_002287155.1 Arsenophonus sp. ENCA | reverse complement strand
CTTTTTTTGTCTATAGAAGGTTCAACTAATCGCCATAGGTCTTTAGGGCGGAAACATCTACTTTTTAACCATCGGCTAACCGTGTCATGAGATAAAGGCGATGGGCTGACTTCTGATAACGCCAAACTAGAGTATCTTACACTGCTTACTTGCAAGAATATTTTATAGATATCTTTAATGCATGGATAACCGGACAAAATATGAACATCCTGATTTTTTCTTGTTTTTAAATTTATACTTCTTTTTTAGAGACTGCGAAACTCGTGAATTCTTTAAATTTATCAATTTTCACTTATTCATATCGTTAGGTAAAGAGAATGGAAAAAAAATCCATCTATGTCGTTTACACAGGCGGCACTATTGGCATGCATTATTCACCCCATGGATACGTGCCAGCTTCCGGCCATCTAAAAAAACAACTGAGCAGCATGCCAGAATTTCATCGCGCTGAAATGCCAAATTTTACTATTCGTGAACATAATCCTTTAATTGATTCCGCTAATATGACACCACAAGATTGGCAGTGCATTGCAGATGATATTAGTGCTAATTATGAAAACTATGATGGTTTTGTTATTCTACATGGTACTGATACGATGGCATTTACCGCCTCTGCACTCTCATTTATGTTTGATAACCTAGATAACCCGATTATTGTGACAGGGTCACAAATACCGCTGGAAGCGCTAAGATCAGATGGCCAAACTAATCTTCTTAATGCCTTGTACTTGGCGGCAAATTACCCTATCAATGAAGTGACGCTGTTTTTTAATAACAAATTATTTAGGGGTAATCGGACCGTCAAATCACATGCTGATGGTTTTGATGCCTTTACTTCTCCTAATTGTCCACCATTGATTGATGCGGGTATTCACATCCGTTGTTTACAAAGCTGTCCATTGCCAAAAAATGACGGCAATTTCAGCAGCCATAAAATCACCCCTCAACCCATTGGGGTTGTTACTATTTATCCTGGGATTTCAGTACAAAGTATCGAAAACATCTTATTGCAACACACCAAAGCACTCATTCTCCGTTCTTACGGTGTTGGTAATGCGCCTTCACAAACTAAGTTGTTAAAATGCCTTGAAAAGGCCTGTCAACACGATATTATCGTCATTAATTTGACACAATGCCTTTCTGGACGAGTTAACATGAATGGGTATGCAACCGGGCACGCATTAGCCAAAGTTGGTGTTATTAGTGGTTATGACATGACTTTTGAGGCAACCCTTACCAAGCTTCATTACTTACTTAGTCAATCTTTATCTTCAAATGATATTCGTACGCTGATGCAAAAAAATTTGCGCGGTGAACTTAGCTATAGTGACAATTATTAAGGACGACATAATGACTAATACTGCATTATTGCTGGTCGATCTGCAAAATGACTTTTGTAAAGGGGGGCGCCCTAGAAGTATTAGATAGTGAAAGTGTTATTAGTACAGCTAATAATGTTATCACCTACTGCCAGCAACAAAATATCGTTGTTATTGCCAGCCAGGACTGGCATCCTGCTGATCACTTAAGTTTTGCTGTCAACTCAGGAACTCAGGTAGGCACAGAGGGGAATCTTAATGGCTTACGCCAAATTTGGTGGCCAGTTCACTGTGTGCAATATCAGAAAGGAGCACAATTCCATCCAGCACTTAATCAGTCAGCCATTCAGGCAACTTTTCAAAAAGGGATCAATGCCACAATCGATAGTTATACAACGAGTTTCGCAGTCTCTAAAAAAGAAGTATAAATTTAAAAACAAGAAAAAATCAGGATGTTCATATTTTGTCCGGTTATCCATGCATTAAAGATATCTATAAAATATTCTTGCAAGTAAGCAGTGTAAGATACTCTAGTTTGGCGTTATCAGAAGTCAGCCCATCGCCTTTATCTCATGACACGGTTAGCCGATGGTTAAAAAGTAGATGTTTCCGCCCTAAAGACCTATGGCGATTAGTTGAACCTTCTATAGGGCACCTCGAAAAACTCAAGATTTTCAATTAACCCTTGGCTTTCATTCTAAATAATTAGATTTTTTTTGATTATCACGYTACTGATTCTATCGCACATTGCCCTGGCTAGGGCCATTTGACCCATTCTGGGCGTCAGAAAGCCACGATGCACGCGCTCTGGAAGTACGCCAACCGCTTTAGGTTGTAACATGCTGCCATCATCGTCATGGCAAAATTAGCGCGCACCTGTCCAATGGTGCGGATCAGTTTTCTACCCATTTGTTCCATCGCCGCAAATGCATGTTCAACCCGTGCCCTAGTCTTTGCAATCCTGTGGTTTCGCCCTTGCTGAGTCTTGGACAACGGTTTGTTTCGATGGCCTTTACGCTGAATCTGGCTCCTATAGCCGTTTGCCTTCAGCCAAGCTTCCCGCTCCGCAGAGGGATAGCCTCGGTCGGCGTAGATATTGCGATTGGTGTTGGCCTTGTCAATGACCCTTTCGAAATGCTGACTGTCGTGGGTGCT
>NZ_NHNG01000102.1:0-2479 GCF_002287155.1 Arsenophonus sp. ENCA | reverse complement strand
ATCGAGAAGTTAAACAAAATTGTGGTATTGAACGCTGTCAGGCTCGCACGAGCCGAGCGCAAAGAAATCATATTTTTCTCGCTATTTCTGCGTGGTTTGAACAACATAAACGTCGTATATCTGAAAAAATAACCCTTTATCAACAAAATTGGGACGTAATCAAAAATGCTATTGCTGAGCACATCCGTGTTTTATTAGCGTACCCAAATTAGTTTTGTGCGAAACTCGTGAGCTTGACGGATGCCATTGATACTTCTACGTCCGCAGGCCGTTTTTTCTTTCATGTGATGAGTGCTTTGGCACAGATGGAGCGAGAACTGATTGTTGACACGAGTTTCGCACAGGCATATAAAATTCTAAAAATGGCTTAAAAGCAATGATTAATCTGCAAGTTACTAAAAAACATAAATTTTCTTAAATTACAATAAGTTGTATTTGATTTATAAGGTTTTGACTATTTATATATCATGCTGAATTAAACTTAAAAATAGAGCGTTTTTTTATTGGTGCGAAACTCGTGGTTGAGCGTACTAAGGCCGGTTTAGCAGCGGCAAGAAGCAGAGGACGTATTGGCGGTAGACCTCAGTCGCTATCTTTTGCACAGCAACAGGAAGCTCTAAAATTATTGGCGAATGGTCATAGCAGAAAACAGCTTGCATTACTGTATGGCGTTTCATTGGCTAGCATCTACAAATATTTTCCAGTTAACCAATGAGGGTTGTCGCGTTCAGTGCCAGATTTGACTTCGAGTAGGCATCAGGAATCGATTTTAAGCCACCCAATATTCGCTGTACGGCGTTTTCTCGATATAGGTAACCCCAAGGGTAGCGCTTTTGAACTTGAACGCCTTATAGAGGCTTACAGGCGGTTTTGGCATGAATCAATTTAAACCAGTTTAATGATAGCTGTTGCAAGCCCGACAATCGCAGCCATAACACTCGCCATTTTAATGATTAGCTTGTTTGATAGGCTTTCAATATCCTTGTGTAACAGGGCTATCTTAGCATCAGTTTTATCAGCACGAGCGGCTGCCTCCTTCCTTGCATCAGTTATTTGCGCTTCAACTTTTTCAAAGCGATGCTCCATATCCTTACGGACATCGGCGATCTCTGCTGACAAGTCCTTGCGAACATCGGCGATGTTGCGGTTGACCTCGGCAATTTCGTGTTTTACTTCAACGATATCAGCCTTTGTAGCCACATCAGCGACTTCATGAGACTTGCGAACAGCGATAGAAATCGCTCTGGCCTGATCTTTCGGCAACCCTGCGTTTTCTAAGGTCTCGACAAACTCTTGTGTATCAAAGGCTACCTGTCCCATAAGTGATATTCCTCATTATTTTTTGTTAATTGTAACCAACTCTCTTCGGCAGTGCAAAGCTGGGTTTGGCAGCGGTGAGCCGTGCGATCTGCGCCTGCTGTTGACCTTAAGGCGCTTGCGCCGCCCTGATGAGGCTGTCGCAAAAGGGGTATTCACAATAAAAATAATTTAATTTTTTCTTTAAAATCAAAATATTGAAATCATTAAAAACATGATACCCCCCCCCTTTTGGAGGCTGTCGCAAAAGCTCATGTTATCGATTAAAATTTGCTTTATTCGTTTTAAACGCAGATCTTTTATGACCGTATTTACTCGCAAACTGGAATCGCCTTCTCACACCAAACGTAAGTTTGTCAAAGCGCAAAATCTACCTATCTTGGAGGGTTCTGTTTCCCTTTGCGATTATCTCAAGCAAATTGGTGAACGTAGGGCATTTATTGTCACAGAGATTTTGGATGAACAAGACTGGGTACCTTTCGAACGCTGTTATTCTTCAACAGGTAGAGCGCCGTATTCTCCTCGTTCAATGATGGGAATTTTGCTTTATGGGATCATGAAAGGGCATAGTTCGCTCAGAGCACTTGAAAATCTGGCGCGTTTAGATTTGGGATGTATTTTTGTCAGCCATGGCGTGACACCTGATCATGCCAGCCTTGGACGTTTCATTTATCAACATCAGACTGTCCTGACGGGCAGTTTTTTTAAAGAACTTACATTATCCGTTTTTCTTCGTACCCAATCTGGGGTTTCCTGTCTGGCTGGTGATGGAACAGTTACACGAGTTTCGCACAGGCATATAAAGTTCTAAAAATATCTAAAATAATGTTTTATCCGTAAGATATTTTATAATATAAAATATATATTTATTTCAATAACTTATGTGTTAATTAGCAATTTTTGCGAATTATATATTATGTCGAATTGAACTTAAAAATAACTTGTTTATTTGTTGGTGCGAAACTCGTGAGTTATAGAGGCCGCCTGTTCTCATTATGATCTTTTGACGCAGGAAGCGATTTCACGAGAAAAAAGGGTTCTCTCAGCAGCGCCAGTCACAGTGCGGATAGAAAAACGCATTCAGCAATTGGAACAGAGCGCTGAAGTGTTAAAATGCCGCCAAGAAAATCGTGAAAAAAAAGGTAAAGATGGCAGCCAACTG
>NZ_NHNG01000233.1:0-2489 GCF_002287155.1 Arsenophonus sp. ENCA | reverse complement strand
ATAGTAACAAACAAAGAGAATCCCACCCGTGAATACGTCAAATCTATCATGGATGCCCGTTGGTCTGTTGAAGTTTATCATCGAGAAGTTAAACAAAATTGTGGTATTGAACGCTGTCAGGCTCGCACGAGCCGAGCGCAAAGAAATCATATTTTTCTCGCTATTTCTGCGTGGTTTGAACAACATAAACGTCGTATATCTGAAAAAATAACCCTTTATCAACAAAATTGGGACGTAATCAAAAATGCTATTGCTGAGCACATCCGTGTTTTATTAGCGTACCCAAATTAGTTTTGTGCGAAACTCGTGAGCTTGACGGATGCCATTGATACTTCTACGTCCGCAGGCCGTTTTTTCTTTCATGTGATGAGTGCTTTGGCACAGATGGAGCGAGAACTGATTGTTGAGCGTACTAAGGCCGGTTTAGCAGCGGCAAGAAGCAGAGGACGTATTGGCGGTAGACCTCAGTCGCTATCTTTTGCACAGCAACAGGAAGCTCTAAAATTATTGGCGAATGGTCATAGCAGAAAACAGCTTGCATTACTGTATGGCGTTTCATTGGCTAGCATCTACAAATATTTTCCAGTTAACCAATGAGGGTTGTCGCGTTCAGTGCCAGATTTGACTTCGAGTAGGCATCAGGAATCGATTTTAAGCCACCCAATATTCGCTGTACGGCGTTTTCTCGATATAGGTAACCCCAAGGGTAGCGCTTTTGAACTTGAACGCCTTATAGAGGCTTACAGGCGGTTTTGGCATGAATCAATTTAAACCAGTTTAATGATAGCTGTTGCAAGCCCGACAATCGCAGCCATAACACTCGCCATTTTAATGATTAGCTTGTTTGATAGGCTTTCAATATCCTTGTGTAACAGGGCTATCTTAGCATCAGTTTTATCAGCACGAGCGGCTGCCTCCTTCCTTGCATCAGTTATTTGCGCTTCAACTTTTTCAAAGCGATGCTCCATATCCTTACGGACATCGGCGATCTCTGCTGACAAGTCCTTGCGAACATCGGCGATGTTGCGGTTGACCTCGGCAATTTCGTGTTTTACTTCAACGATATCAGCCTTTGTAGCCACATCAGCGACTTCATGAGACTTGCGAACAGCGATAGAAATCGCTCTGGCCTGATCTTTCGGCAACCCTGCGTTTTCTAAGGTCTCGACAAACTCTTGTGTATCAAAGGCTACCTGTCCCATAAGTGATATTCCTCATTATTTTTTGTTAATTGTAACCAACTCTCTTCGGCAGTGCAAAGCTGGGTTTGGCAGCGGTGAGCCGTGCGATCTGCGCCTGCTGTTGACCTTAAGGCGCTTGCGCCGCCCTGATGAGGCTGTCGCAAAAGGGGTATTCACAATAAAAATAATTTAATTTTTTCTTTAAAATCAAAATATTGAAATCATTAAAAACATGATACCCCCCCCCTTTTGGAGGCTGTCGCAAAAGCTCATGTTATCGATTAAAATTTGCTTTATTCGTTTTAAACGCAGATCTTTTATGACCGTATTTACTCGCAAACTGGAATCGCCTTCTCACACCAAACGTAAGTTTGTCAAAGCGCAAAATCTACCTATCTTGGAGGGTTCTGTTTCCCTTTGCGATTATCTCAAGCAAATTGGTGAACGTAGGGCATTTATTGTCACAGAGATTTTGGATGAACAAGACTGGGTACCTTTCGAACGCTGTTATTCTTCAACAGGTAGAGCGCCGTATTCTCCTCGTTCAATGATGGGAATTTTGCTTTATGGGATCATGAAAGGGCATAGTTCGCTCAGAGCACTTGAAAATCTGGCGCGTTTAGATTTGGGATGTATTTTTGTCAGCCATGGCGTGACACCTGATCATGCCAGCCTTGGACGTTTCATTTATCAACATCAGACTGTCCTGACGGGCAGTTTTTTTAAAGAACTTACATTATCCGTTTTTCTTCGTACCCAATCTGGGGTTTCCTGTCTGGCTGGTGATGGAACAGTTATAGAGGCCGCCTGTTCTCATTAAACTAGTTGCTGAATAGAGACTTGCATTTATTGTCACGCTATAGACAATAAAAAGAGGTTTAACTTAGAAAATAACGGTTTGAAATGATCAACAAAGAGCAGTTGTTACGAGATAATCGTTTATGTAAAGCAATCATTGGATTATCAGTCGAAGAATTGAAAAATTTAGCCGCTGAATTTTCAGCTTGTTATTTGATTTATCGGAAAAAGAATCGAAAAGCTCACGAGCGGCAGATGGGTGCAGGGCAGAAAGGATTTATCCCAACCCCATTAGATAAACTGCTTTTTATTTTATTGTATTTAAAATGTTATCCGACCTATGATTTGCAAGGACTTCTTTTTGGTTTAGATAGAACACGGGCATGTCGCTGGGTAAAAATATTATTGCCGGTTTTAGAGATGACCTTGGGGCGAGAATGTGTTTTGCCCGCTCGTCAAATTCGCTCTGCTGAGGAATTTTTTCGCGCCTTTCCTGGAGTTAAAGACGTC
>NZ_NHNG01000183.1:0-2644 GCF_002287155.1 Arsenophonus sp. ENCA | reverse complement strand
ACATAAACGATTATCTCGTAACAGCCGCTCTTTGTTGATCATTTCAAACCTTTATTCTCTAAGTTAAACCTCTTTTTATTCTCAATAGCGTGACAAAAAATGCAAGTCTCTATTCAGCAACTAGTTTCATGTTTGACCTCTTGTTTGTTATTGAATTTTCCGGCGGTAGCTTGACCAGTTGAAACTAACTACGGTGGGCTTTCCCATCCTTAAGCGATCGACGATTCGCTCCCCCAATATTTCGGTTAATTGCTGTTGCGGTAAATTGGTCAAAATTCCTGTTGGTTTTTTGCTTGATGTTCTACGATCGACGATTTGAAAAATTACTAGTTCTTCATTGAGATTGTTTCTCTGAACGCCAACATCATCAAATACGAGCAAATCAACACCACACAAGTCATCGATTAACTGTGATTCGGTATATTGAGATCCGCTTTCGTAAGTTTTTCTCAACCTCATCATCAGGTCAGGAAAAGTAACAATTAAAATACTCAGTCCATTTTGAATTAACCGATTCCCAATTGCTGCTGCCAGATGATTTTTGCCTGTGCCAGAATGACCGCTAAAAACAAAACCCCCAAAGTATTTTCCAAAATTGTCAGCATAGTTTTTTGCTTTGAATTTCGCTTGTCTTTGCTCCGTCGTTAAAGCCTCAAAGTTGTCAAAGGTACAATGTTTGTGAAGCTCAGAAATACCGGAATTACCCATGATATTGTTCAGCCTTCTGACTCGGTTTTCTTCGGTAATTCGTTTTAAGTCCAACATCGACTGTTCTCGATGCCAAGCAAACAACTCGTCAACGGTATTAAATTTCGGTTTTATGTGCTTCGGCATCAATTTAAAAAATCGGGTTAATACGGAATTTGCTGTATTCAAAATTCCTCCTGCGTGAGCAAATTAGCAAAACCTCCTGAATCGCTCCGAGAGCGACGATAAAATTTTGGCTTTAAGAATTTACGTTTTTTTCGAGAAAACGTCTCATAATTGATTACAGGACGTTTTAGAGGGGGTCTGAGCGATAAATTGAGATTGGATTTTGATTTCAAAGTTATCTACACTCACCTTTTCTGTTGAACCATTTTCCCAAAGCCGTACTTTTCCTTGATTTCTCTTATCCTATCGAGTGCTTCAGCTTTGGTGACAGGTTTTGAAGCTCGCTTTTTCGTTAGTGACAGGTTTGGTTTGGGTATGACATAACCGTTGAGTAACTTTTTCATTAAGTCATCAATCAAATTTTTTGCTCTGTCCTCAACCTGTTTTGCGTTCAATGATTCCGCAATCATGTCTCGATATAATTCGTGCACCAACCAGTAATTGGCATTAGAACGATAGTCAAAACGATAAAAATCATCGTAACCACGCTGACGGCAGTACGCCTGTAATTTTTCGCAAAGCTGCTGAGGTGTGGGTAGTCCGTACTCCTCTGCAAGTCCTTGCTGACACCAATCGATAAATTGCCCCACAGACGGCAAAAAAGGGGATTTTCGTTGTCTGGCAATTCTTAAACCTGCGTTGATGTGACGGTCAGAATTGATATTGTTTTCAGAAAATCCGCTAATCCACTGCTGCTTAAAAATAGCTAGCTCTGAGGGTGTTTTGAGTAAAGCGATGCTGGCTGGAAAAATCACTTTTAGACTCTCAAAAAATCGGTTAAACAGTTTGATTAGCGGTGGATTGCTAGAGTTTTTATTTGACTCAACAAACGATTGCTGACGATTAATTTTAGTGATTACTGTTGAAACGCATTGCATAAAATCCCCTTCAACCCATTTGCCCAACTGGTATCATTCCAATCAAGTTGCGGTTTAGCATCGTGCTGTGATGAACGTTTCCCGTTTTCGAGCCAAGAAACTTCAAAGCCTTGCCAGTTTCTGAGCATACATTCCGCCAGTATGTCGTCGGTTGCATATCCCAATTTGTTGGCAGCGTTAATTTTTTGCACAAGGAAGCAGCCTAGCGGCTGCAAATCGATATCGGGTAGAATGGTGGTACCTTGAACTTCTGGAAATCATATAAAATTACCCCCGTGCTTTCTGAATTCACTCCTCGCCCTCTAAAAACGTTGTTTCAGCGAAACGGTGCTTGGGCCGAACTGCTAAACACTTACCCACTGAGGCCTGTTGAAGTAGAAGTTGTCACCAAAATGCTAGCTTGTGGCACACCACTTATGGGAAGCCGCGAATTATGCTGTGAGAATACCCATTGTCCACATCGGCGCCTTATTTACCAAAGCTGTAAAGAGGCTGTCGCAAAAGGGGTGGAATTTTTTTTNCAACAATATCCCACCGTGCAGATTTTCTCTTTTTCTGATTTTAGTTTGTACAAATAATAGACTRAAAATCATCCATAATATCAGAGCAACCGCTCTTGATAAGTTATAGGCCATTGCATGCAGGGTAAATTCGAGCTTTACCGCTAATAATCCCTTACGCCGGAAACGTTCCAAACCCTGAATTCCCCGCAATGCTGAAAACACAGGTTCAACCATGCTCTTTCGCTGATTCAAGATTTTTTTAGACTCAGGAGTAGCCATATGTAAACGAAGTTCATCTCGCTGTTTATCTTCCGGATAGCGTTTTATTTTCCTTCCATCTTTGGATTGTGTACATTGTTTTTTTTGCTCGCATTGGGCGCAATTAACACA
>NZ_NHNG01000327.1:0-2548 GCF_002287155.1 Arsenophonus sp. ENCA | reverse complement strand
TGGCGTTTAACCTCAGCGTCTAACTGTCCCGCTTCGGAGACCGGCAGATACGGACGCGGGGGGAGTGTCACCGAGTTACCCCTTCCAGCCTTACCGCCCCGTTGATGAATGCGGGCATAAACGCGATGGGTGCCGACACTCGCCTGATGCGCATCATATTCCGGTGTCACGCTGCGGCGTAAATGCCCGTCCCGGGAGAGCGTCATACCCTGGCGGGTGAGTGCCGCGACCGACGGTTGCCAGCGTGGCCGCCCCTGTTCTTCAAAATTAAGGTCGGTCGCCGTTTTCAGCGTTTCAGACCAGCGTCGCATCAGCGGGGTCAGGTCGTAAGCCGCTTTCTCCAGTTGCTTCAGTGCCTGTTTAATGTCGTTATCGGTGATCTCAACCGACAGAATAGTAGCGGTCATTCCGGTCTCCCCAGGGTGTTAACGGCCAAGGGGTGTAACGGCCCCTGATAGCGACTTAAGTCCGGTCGATAGCCTTCACCGGGATTATACGACCAGCCGATATCCGGGGAAAACACGGTATGCGGGTCGAGTGTGAGCTGGGCGACCGGCTGCATTTCGCCGGTTTTGCGTGAGACAACCTGTAATGACCAGCGCAGGCGGTCGCCGGACGTTTCCACCGTGAGCCCGCGCGCCTTCACGTCACGCGCGGACAGGGCAATCACGCTACAGCGACAACGCCAGCCATTGGGCGGATAGAGCGCGCGCCATACCGGGTCATCGGCATGAAATACCCGGCCATGCAGCGCCAGATGGCTTTTGCGGGTACGGTTATCCCGTATTGCCACATACATCCAGTAGGGGCGCGCCGCGACATTCTCCCGCATTTCCGCCCAGCGTCCGGCGTTGTACAGGGTGGTCAGATTGGTGCGGTAAATCGTCTCCAGTCGCTGTGGGCTCCCCAGTTGTACGGTGACCGGCTCACCGCTGACCGGGTCGGTGGTCTCCTGTTGCCCCCACCATCCCTTGGCCTGCAGTACCGGGGTTAATTCCTTGGCAAACCATTGCCCGGTTTGCCCCTCAGCTAGCGCAGTTTCCAGCGCCTGATAAATGTCCTGCAGGATATCCAGTCGTGTCACCTTGGCCACCGTCGCACTCTGCGCATGGGCGGTTTGCCAGACATCCTGCCAGTCCCAGGAAAAGGTAAAACCTTTGGCTTTCAGGTAAGCGATGACCCATTTGGGCGGCAGGCTAAACAGCGCCGTCAGTTCGTTATCGTGGAGTCTAGGCATGTAACCGCCCCCAGACATTGGCAACAAACATCACCCGGGCCAGGGTTTCCTGTAGCGCGTCCGCGGGCATCTCGGGGTAAAGTGCGGCCAGTTTCCCCCTCAGCTCGCTGGGAGCAATTCCGGATTTTACCGCGTCAAATAACGGGGTGAGCAGCGGTTGCAGGGTCTGGTCCAAGGTACCGTTTTTCATCAGGCTGTCCAGGGCGCGGTCAAGTTGCGCCTGGGCATCGGATGCGGTGTCGGTTTCGTCCTCGGCAAAGGTGAGGCTGTCGCAAAAGAGGTAGTATCATGTTTTTAATGATTTCAATATTTTGATTTTAAAGAAAAAATTAAATTATTTTTATTGTAARTMYYYSTTTYGYSMYMGSCNMAAGGTYAGCGSSGGWGCGGCGGRAGAGGTGGCGTGTGGCGCACTTTCCATCAGCAAATCSCCSGGTTGCAGGCCATATKCACGCTGATAGTAYTGCGCRCTGAAAAARCCSGCSGTTTGCGCCAGACTCWGGTCACGYTTGGCCTGSRCCTCATCAATGGTCTCCTGCTCCCACAGTCGCCACGTCGGCACCGGCACATCACCAAAGTTCAGYTCAACCAGCCAGCGGAGTATCTGATTCACCGCACTCATCACCATCACCGCATCGCCRTCGCGGATATCGGCGGCSACTTCCAGCCCGGCCTGGGCSGARGCGTGATTGGTTTCGGCTTCCGTGGTCTGGTTYTGGCCCAGCAGCGCAATGGTRATTTCACTGCGRGCCATCTCAATCAGGTCTTTATACAGACTGCTCGACGCRCCYTTRGTRGCCGGCTCCTTGAATTCAATGCTGCTGTCATCGGGGATAACCGCCACCGCATCCTGCACCATCTGCTCSAGCGAGTGCAGCAGTGGGGTGATATGCGCCTGGTCCTGGCTGCGTGGATGACGCCCAACCACCCAGGGGGTGCCGTATTTCTCACTAAAGCGCATCCAGAACGACCAGCCGGCTTTCTTGAACGTCACCGGCCAGAAGCACAGTGACAGGTCAGCAAAGCCGTAAGGGTTATCAAAGGTAGCGTCTTGGGTGGCCACCACAAATTTGCGCGGCGGCAATAACTCGCCCGCCACGCCGGACTGCTGGGCCTGAAAGCGCAGGCGATTCTCGGTATCAAAGGTAAACCACTCCGGCGGCTTGCCCACCACATCGGTGACCACCAGATGTCGTCCGTCTTTGACCCAGGTCAGTTCGGCGGGTTGATAGCCAAAAAAGGCCGCATCCAGCAGCTCACCGATGCTACGGTTCATGTCCCCCTGTGCCAGGGTCTGTTCCATAAAGCGCA
>NZ_NHNG01000027.1:0-2566 GCF_002287155.1 Arsenophonus sp. ENCA | reverse complement strand
TACAGGTTTCGATCTTGACCAGCGGGTCACCCAACTTGTCGATCGTCTGTTGGTGATACTGGTTTGCAAAGAGGTCATTCTTAATGGCGCTGCGTTTCTTCATGGTGGTTAGCTCAGTAGACCAGCTTCCGATAACTTTATCAGCAAAATCAAACTCGGCTTAGGTTTTTCGAGGTGCCCTATTAATAAAATTAACCAGGCCATCATTCCTCCTAACAACTAGGGTCGTCCCCAACAAAATGACATTTCTCAGGTCGTCCTGAGCAACAGATCAAACTGAAAAAATTATAACTAGGCAATATAATAACTGCAACACCATGTATATTTACTTAATTACCATTGAAGATTAGTTTAGTTAAAATTTGACGTTCTATTTCTATTACTATATTCCCTGATAATGTCATAAATCTTAGCCAACTTACTGAGTTCTATCGCATTCAGGATAATAAATTACTCATACTTACCTAACAGGGTAATGGTAACGGCACCTTTGGCAGTTTGTTACTGTTGCTACATTCTGTAGATATCTATCTTAGTTAGGAATAATAATTGATTTTAATTAAACGGTCTGGCTAGCCATTGATACTAATTGAATAGTATATATTTTTCATAGCGAGTTAATGATCATAATCTAACATGATGGCTTAAAGCAGGTTAAATATGAGCCTGTCACATTGAGGATAGCGGAGACAAATGAATGTTAGGCTAAAGCTAACAAGCGTTACTGAGGATAGTTGTATATTTTAATACCGCGAGTCGTCTGGCTTTATCCAGCATATTTACCATAACGTTATTAACAAGTAACCACATTGAATTTATACCGAATATGCAATTGACAGCAAAAAATAGGCCTGTACTAAACGCTACTGAAGGGCTCTAAAGACAAACCAGCAGCATATGTACAGGCAATTATCAGGAAAAGAAAAACCAATTTATACTATATAGATTAGTGACTTAAAATATAGCTCATGCTTTTTTATCGGAAATTGGTTTACCTTGTTCAGCAGCTAACATAGCCAACGCTTGCATTTGTGCTGGTGTTTGAACCATTTGTCGATCACGTGTGGAACGCATCTCTCTAACAATACTTTCTAAACTTATATTACTTTCAGGGTTTATTAATTCCCTTGTGGCAAGTAGTTGACCAGTACGCCCAACGCCAGCTCGACAATGTATTACTGGTAATAATTTATTTTTATCCCCTATCGCTCTGCTTCCCTTTTTCTCATACATTTCATTTTTTTTATTGACAACGGCATTAACATGCTCAGCTAATTCTTTTAATCCTTCATTACCAGAGGCAATTCGATCCGGCCAATTAGGAACATGAATAACAGGTATGGTAACTTTAGCATCTTGACCTTTATCGATGACTTTTAATAAATATTGATGATAATCTAATCCGTCAGCTAATTTACCCTCACCGTTACCTTTTGCAGTGACTAAAACATCACCATATTGATTGCTTTTTCTAAAATATTCGGGTAATTTCTCGCCAAATTCTGGATTAATATCTTTTTCTGATGCCAATACAACCAGCGCAGGTGTCCGATTAGCTACCAACATCTTAAACTAATCTTCCATTGATTTTGGTTTTGGATATTGGCAAGCAATAGCCACATTCTGACCAGCAATTTGTACCCGATTGGCGGGTAGAGGCTGACCATTCGGGGCTGTCACAGCCGTTGCTTTTGCGGTCCAGATATTGCCAAATCGTTGATTCTCAACTTTCTCAATATATTGTGATTTATCTATGTTGGTATTGCTAAATTCGTTTGTTAATTTTTTAAATAAATTTTCAGCTAACTTAGCGGTTTGCTGTTGGTCTTCTGCTGACATTCTACGTGGCGGTAATGGCGGTGCGGGTACCTCTGGATCACTTAACATTCTCTTTAATTTTGTTGGTAGCATATCTGTATCAGTAGCATTTTCTAATTTAGTCGTACCTTCATCCATCTTAGCGGATGATCTTTTATCACGAATGTAATTGCCCTTCGTTTCTTCAAATTGCTTAAGTAAGTCCAGCTGTGATGTTTTATCTAATATTTTTGCGCTAGTGGAATTTTTTATTTCGTTAATAATTTTTTCAGCACTCAATTTATTACTAGGTTTAGATACTTGAGTTTCGGCAACGAGAAAAGCCGAGCGGTCATATCCTTTACTACCATGTATTACTGGTAATACTTTATTGAGATCATGTACTGTTTTACTATTTTTTTGGTAAAGCTCAGTCGAATGATCATGGCTTGCCAAATTAATGGGCACCTCGAAAAACCTAAGCCGAGTTTGATTTTGCTGATAAAGTTATCGGAAGCTGGTCTACTGAGCTAACCACCATGAAGAAACGCAGCGCCATTAAGAATGACCTCTTTGCAAACCAGTATCACCAACAGACGATCGACAAGTTGGGTGACCCGCTGGTCAAGATCGAAACCTGTACACGAGTTTCGCACAAAACTAATTTGGGTACGCTAATAAAACACGGATGTGCTCAGCAATAGCATTTTTGATTACGTCCCAATTTTGTTGATAAAGGGTTATTTTTTCAGATATACGACGTTTATGT
>NZ_NHNG01000226.1:0-2688 GCF_002287155.1 Arsenophonus sp. ENCA | reverse complement strand
GCGTGACCATCTTTTACGCTCCTTTAATGCCACTAATCAGATACCCGGCCTCACTCCCTACCACCGCGACCTTGTAAATATCGGTGTAGCGGATATTGACCACCTTGCCGCCAATACTGTCAAAGCGATCGGCCAGTGGCATCCCCTGACGGCGGAAGGTATAGCCAAAGGAAGGCATATGCTCATCCGCGCTATCACTGCTGGCTGACGGCGCATTGACGACATGCAGCATCAGGTTGTCTTTCCACAGGTCGGTAGTGGTTTTACCGTCCTTCGCCAGCTGAACGGGTGCGCCAATCAGCACCTCATCCACCTGGAATAAATCTTTTAAAATTTCCGTGGTGATACGCTTGCGTTCGTTCCCGCCCAGCGCGTCCTGCAACACCTTATGGAAGCGCAACAGCGCCATCACGCTTGCCCCCATGGTAATGACGTTGGGACGCAGGCCGATATTGGTCCGCACCACTTCCATCCCGGCTTCAATATCTTTCAGTGGATCGCCATTTTTTTTGTTCCAGGCGGCCTCGCCCGTCAAGGCTTTGGTGGCGTTGCTGGCATAGACCGAAGCCGATTGCGCCAGCTCGGCGACATACTGCTCACGACGCAACAAAATACCGTCCGTGGCACGCTTGATCGCCTTGATTTCTTCATTGAACATCGATTCCGCCTGTTCGCGGTGATCGACCGGCACCGCCAGATCATGCTCATCGAGCACGATATCGGTAAACGCCTGTTTCTCTCTTAACAGGATATTGCTGTCCGCCCCCACTGCGCGTTTGGTTTCATACAGCGCCAAGCGGCCTTTACCAAAGGTCGGCACCTTGACGCCTTCTTTTTCTAACCTGACGAGAGGAAACAGCTTTTCCCCAATCAGGCTGGCATTGCGGTATTCAGCGGCAATATGGGTCAGCACCGGGTCGTTTGCCCGTTTGCTTTTTAAATAATCAGACATAGGACTCTCCTGACAGGCAGCGCTTCACCGCCACTTCGTAAGGGATGGACTCACGCGCCTTAAGCGCCATGGCCTGTTGATGCAGCGTATCCGGATCGGATGCGCGCTCACTAAAGGTCAAACTGTTTTGCGGCGTATTGCTTCTTGTCAATGCCAATTGAATTCTGATCCACTTTGCTAAAGTAAAACTGATCCACCCCCTTTAATTTACTCGCTCAGTTCCGCTTTCAATTTTTTATGTAGCTGACCGCTTTTTAGCTTGTCTTTTAACCGATAACTTTGTCCACTAATCTGTACGATATGTGCATGGTGCAGCAATCGATCCAGCATAGCGGCTGTTAGCGTCTCATCATCACCAAATGTACTTGACCACTGAGCAAAAGACAGATTACTGGTTAAGAGCACACTACCCGCTTCATATCGCTTTGCCACCACCTGGAAGAACAGGTTTGCTTCTTCCTTGCCAAAAGGTAAATAGCCAACTTCATCGATAATCAATAATCTAGGTTTACTGATAACTCGGGTAAGATATCCTTTGAGGTCACCTTGTCGATGAGAGGTAAGCAGCTGCAACATCATGTCCGCTGCAGTTAGAAAACGGATGCTTAATCCCTGCATCGCAGCTCTATAGCTGATGGCAGTAGCCAGGTGGGTCTTGCCGACACCAGACGGACCTAGCAACACGATATTCTCCTGGCGCTCAATGAAAGCCAGTCCAGCCAGTTCCTGTATTTGGTTACGGGGAACACCGCTGGCATATTTGTAATCAAACTGCTCCAACGTCTTTATCACTGGCAGCCCAGATAAACGGAGTATCGTTTGACGCCGACGTTCAGTAAGTCCTTCATACTGGAGTCGTAAAACAGACTCTAGAAAGTCAGCGTGTGTACCGTTCTTGTCGACAGTTGCCTGCGCTACAGCTGGCCACTCTGTGCTTAGTCTTTCCAGTTTAAGCTGCTCGCAGAATTTTTCGATGCGTTCATACTGAAGACTCATATAGGCATCTCCAGAATCGATTGATAGACGGACAAAGGATGTTGTAGGCTCTCCATAGGAATCGGGCGAGTCTGATGTATCGGTAAAGGAAATGCTTGCATGACTTTTGGCAGCGGCAACAGTGCTAAGCGTTCTTGTAGCATGCGCTCTTCCGGCGATACACCCGTAGTGCCATGTTTACGTACATTAGCTATTGAACTCAGCCAGTCTCCAATACGTGAGTTGGCGGCGGTAGCATCCAAAATAAGCCCTGCCTGACGAAATGACGCGGTTAGTGGAACAATGAAACTGTTCTTAAGATAGTGATTAAAACGTTCAACCTTACCTTTAGTCTTCGCCCTGTATGAGGCTGTCGCAAAAGCTCATGTTATCGATTAAAATTTGCTTTATTCGTTTTAAACGCAGATCTTTTATGACCGTATTTACTCGCAAACTGGAATCGCCTTCTCACACCAAACGTAAGTTTGTCAAAGCGCAAAATCTACCTATCTTGGAGGGTTCTGTTTCCCTTTGCGATTATCTCAAGCAAATTGGTGAACGTAGGGCATTTATTGTCACAGAGATTTTGGATGAACAAGACTGGGTACCTTTCGAACGCTGTTATTCTTCAACAGGTAGAGCGCCGTATTCTCCTCGTTCAATGATGGGAATTTTGCTTTATGGGATCATGAAAGGGCATAGTTCGCTCAGAGCACTTGAAAATCTGGCGCGTTTAGATTTGGGATGTATTTTTGTCAGCC
>NZ_NHNG01000689.1:0-2798 GCF_002287155.1 Arsenophonus sp. ENCA | reverse complement strand
AAACCTGTAAAAGTAGTGACATTTTCCAGCCTCAGCCAAGCACTGCTCAATACGGACCCTTTTAAATGTATTCTGTGTGGCGGGAAAATGGTCTATCAGCGGGTCTTGTATGGGCTGGTAACAAAGGATCTGGTTGCTAACGCAGTGGAAATAGCGCGAATGCGTTACGTGATGTAATGCAGGGAAGATCTGCCTGAATTCAGCAAATTCGTTCAAAAATCAGTCGATTAGCCAACAAATAATGATCTCACTCCCTCTTGTGCTGAAAAAAACAGCAAATCTTACCGACTGTGATCCCTATTTCATACGGCCTCAGGATCTTTGAAATTCCTAGGCGTAAATTCCTAGGCGTCAAGGTCAAAAGACGGGGCTACGCCCCCCCCGAAGGGGTCCCCCCCTAAACTACGATGTCGCGGCTGATCGCCGCTCCGCATCACGGCGCTGAAGCGCCTGAAAAACCCCTCGCTGGACGGTTCTTTTGTCTTCGACCATTCAACGATTGTGTCGCTGAAAGTTCGTAGCTGGCATGACTCGCACTGCTCGTCATGCCCAAAACCCGCTTAGCAGGGGCGCAAGCGCGGTTCCGTGGTCTCTGTCGGCTTCGTAGTTCGCTCCGCTCACGCATCGGCGCGTAGAAACGCCTGTACGCCTCTGTAAGCGATTTTCGCGCCTTCCATGCCCTGACGGGCATCTAAAACCGAGAAAACGCCGCTACGGGCTTTCTAGGGGCCTTAAAATCGAAAAAGAATAAGTCTCTGTAACTCCCACCGCTCGCCGCAGTCTTTGGCTGAGGCGTACCGCAGGAGCGAAGCGACGAGGAACGAACAGCCAAAGCGAGGAAGCGGAAGATCACCAGAACCAACAGATAAACGCGTTCACACTGGAGTTGCCTGAAAGCTCTTTTTGGTGCTCTCTGTCACCCCGCAGGGGGAGGGTTCAGTCGCTTCGCTCCTTCTCCCTCCCAGAGGAGATATAGTGGATTTTATAAGTTATTGAAATTTAATGTTTTGTTTTTTTTTCGTGTGCACCAGCTGTGCAACAACGTTGTTGCACCAGCTATGCAACAGTTCGCACGACTATGTAGCAAAAATGCACGTATATTTGCGCACCAAGTGTTGCAATTACGCATAGTATTGTGCGAAAATGAGACATTAATGATGCAATGAGATGATTGCTATGCTCTTATCGACTAAAGAACAAATGGAAATTAGAAAAAAAGCACTTGAGAATGAAGATTTAAGGAAACAAGAAGCCTTAAAAAAAGAGAGAAAAAATAAAGGATTTACTCAGGTATATCCAAGAGGTTGGAAGAGAATAATAGAATTATCAAAAGGGAACGCTGGTGCTTCTGGTTTATATGCTTTTTTTGCTCAACATATTGATCCCTCGTGTGGGGCGGTTGTTTGTGATCAACAATTTTTAGCAGATCAATTTGAAGTAAACAGAAGCACAATAAGCCGTTGGCTTTCTTACCTAGAAAAAGAGGTGGCTATTGTTCGTATTCCTGTTGCTGGGCGTGTTTGTGCCTATGCATTAGATCCACGCGAAGTTTGGAAAGGTTACGATAATTCAAAAGAATATGCCGCTTTCGTAACCAGAACATTAGTTAACAAAGACGGTGAAATAAAAAGAAAAATAATGGCGATGTTTTCAACAGGAGAAGGTAGTAACGAAAAACAAGAAAGTTTTTATGAATAGTGCGGTGTATTGAGGTTGTCCCCCTCAGCACACCGCTAACCACCACAACCTAGCTAGGAGGCTGTCATGGCTGCCGAATATGGTATCAGTTCGAGTTAAAAAATCGCATCCCTTACTACAAGCTGTTCCCGAAGCTCTCACCGCGTGAGGTCGAGGTTCACGCCTAGGAATTTCAAAGATCCTGAGGCCGTATGAAATAGGGATCACAGTCGGTAAGATTTGCTGTTTTTTTCAGCACAAGAGGGAGTGAGATCATTATTTGTTGGCTAATCGACTGATTTTTGAACGAATTTGCTGAATTCAGGCAGATCTTCCCTGCATTACATCACGTAACGCATTCGCGCTATTTCCACTGCGTTAGCAACCAGATCCTTTGTTACCAGCCCATACAAGACCCGCTGATAGACCATTTTCCCGCCACACAGAATACATTTAAAAGGGTCCGTATTGAGCAGTGCTTGGCTGAGGCTGGAAAATGTCACTACTTTTACAGGTTTTTTCTCTTCCTGAGCCAGTGCCTTTTTTACCTTCAGCAATAATGTTCCCACCACTCGGTTTGCGAGAAAACCAAAGTACCGCACCATCCGAAAGTGTTTCTCCGGGATATGTTAAACTAGTTGCTGAATAGAGACTTGCATTTTTTGTCACGCTATAGACAATAAAAAGAGGTTTAACTTAGAAAATAACGGTTTGAAATGATCAACAAAGAGCAGTTGTTACGAGATAATCGTTTATGTAAAGCAATCATTGGATTATCAGTCGAAGAATTGAAAAATTTAGCCGCTGAATTTTCAGCTTGTTATTTGATTTATCGGAAAAAGAATCGAAAAGCTCACGAGCGGCAGATGGGTGCAGGGCAGAAAGGATTTATCCCAACCCCATTAGATAAACTGCTTTTTATTTTATTGTATTTAAAATGTTATCCGACCTATGATTTGCAAGGACTTCTTTTTGGTTTAGATAGAACACGGGCATGTCGCTGGGTAAAAATATTATTGCCGGTTTTAGAGATGACCTTGGGGCGAGAATGTGTTTTGCCCGCTCGTCAAATTCGCTCTGCTGAGGAATTTTTTCGCGCCTTTCCTGGAGTTAAAGACGTC
>NZ_NHNG01000235.1:0-2981 GCF_002287155.1 Arsenophonus sp. ENCA | reverse complement strand
ACCGACCGGCAGCAAGATCATCCGACGCACCAACCCGAGTGAAGATCCGATCAATCGGGCCAATAATCGCTTTTTCGGCTGGCACAAAGCTACCTATATAAGCAAGCAGTGTAATTAAGGCAGCTTGACGCATATAAGTACTTTTACCGCCCATATTGGGGCCAGTAATAATTAACAGCCGACGTTGTGGTGACAGATGCAATGGATTAGAAATAAATGGCTCACTAAGTACCTGCTCAACGACTGGATGGCGTCCAGCAACAATTTCTATGCCAGGTTTCTCATTTAATATTGGGCAGCGATAGTCCAAAGTCTCGGCGCGCTCTGCCAAATTATTGAGTACATCTAATTCCGCTAACGCTTCGGCGCTAGTTTGCAATGCTGACAAATGGGGTAATAACAGATCAAAAAGTTCTTCATAAAGCTTTTTCTCAATTGCTAATGCTTTACTTTTAGAAGTTAGCACCTTGTCTTCATATTCTTTCAACTCAGGGATAATATACCGTTCGGCATTTTTTAGGGTTTGGCGACGAACATAATGGATAGGTACCAGATGACTTTGTCCACGACTGACTTGCAGGTAATAGCCATGCACCGCATTAAAGCCGACTTTTAGGCTATCAATGCCTAATTTCTCTTTTTCCCGCAATTCAAGTTTTTCCAAGTAATCACTGGCACCATCGGCCAATGCACGCCATTCATCAAGTTCGCTATGATATCCGGTTGCGATCACTCCTCCGTCTCGCATTAACACTGGTGGTGTGTCAACAATGGCTTCTTCCAATAGTGTTTGCAGTGATGCAAAGGAGCTAATGCGTGACTGCAAGTTTTTCAAATAGGGAAATTCAATCTTATCTAATATCGCGTGAATATCGGCATATTGTTGGAAAGCATGACGCATGCGAACCAGATCCCGAGGCCGGGCTGAACGGAGTGCTAAACGAGCAAGTATCCGTTCTAAGTCACCAATTTGGCGTAGAAAAGGTTGTAATTCGAAATGATAAGATTGGAGTCCGGCTATTGCTTGTTGGCGATTGAATAATTTATTTAGATTGCGCAACGGACTATGTAGCCAACGTTTTAGCATCCGGCTACCCATCGGCGTTACGCACTGATCCAGTATCGCAGCTACCGTATTCTCGCTACCACCTGATAAATTTTGTGTCAATTCAAGATTACGACGCGTAGCGGCATCAAGGATAATGGTCTCTTTTTGCTGCTCCATGGTAATACTATGGATATGGGGCAATGCTGTACGTTGGGTATCTTTAACATATTGCAGTAAGCAACCCGCTGCGCGCAATGCCAATGTCGCCTTTTCAACACCAAAACCCATCAGACCCTGGGTACCAAATTGTAGATTCAATTGTTGTCTAGCGGTGTCTAATTCGAACTCCCATAATGGGCGACGACGTAGTCCTTTATTATTTTCAAATAGTGCAACATCGACAAAATTCTCTGGATAGAGCAGTTCTGCCGGTCGGGTACGTTGTAATTCAGCGCTGATGGTGTTGATATCAGCCATTTCACTGATAATAAAACGGCCGGAAGTAATATCTAAAGTAGCATAGCCATAACCATTATCTTCTTGCCAAATCGCAGCTAATAGATTGTCCTGACGCTCTTGTAGTAATGCTTCATCAGTAACGGTTCCTGGCGTTACGATGCGAACAACTTTACGTTCGACGGGGCCTTTGCTGGTGGCGGGATCACCGATTTGTTCACAAATAGCAACCGACTTACCTAACTGAACTAATTTGGCTAAATAACTCTCTACGGCATGACGAGGTATGCCAGCCATCGGAATGGGTTGGCCGGCCGATTGCCCACGCTTAGTTAATGAAATATCAAGTAATTGGGCTGCTTTTTTAGCATCATCAAAGAATAATTCATAAAAATCACCCATTCGATAAAATAACAAAATATCAGCATGTTGTGCCTTAAGGCGTAGATATTGCTGCATCATTGGGGTATGGGAAGCGAAGTTTTGGGAATTAGTCATAGTTTTTTTTAACTTTTTGAGTTGTAATATTGCCGGTAAGACTTGCTTGCTAAATGCTATTTTAATTAAACCCGAACACTTTGCTGTGTAATGGATTGGTTTTAAAATAGATTGTCCGCTTGTTAGCAAAATCTAGCCACTTATGAAAAATTTTCTTCACTATACTATGGATAAGCAATAATCAGAAGTCACGGCGATGAAAAATAGTGCTCACAAAATTAGCCTCATAAAGGTTCTATGGCAAATTTATTGACTACATTGCGAGCGGAGTGGAGAAAGCAGATGTAACTGTTATTTAGTTGCTTACGTCATAGCAGTGAGAATTGGTCGGGTAGCAACGTGACATCTCTGTCACGCCGCCCCCTAAGAACGGTACGTGCAAGTTTCCCCGCATACCGCTCAAGCCTTTATAAAAGCCTGTTGCTCAATAGTGAAATAAAACTGCTTTCAATAAAAACAAGTTAGATACATCTAAAAAACACAAAAATAAGTTATTTTTTAATCTTATATAGGTCATTTTTAATTCAAAAATTGATKATTTTATCATCAATAGCTGGTTTTTTTGTAAGTCACAATTAATTTTGCTATTGAGCAACAGGCTTATTGTTGTGATGTTTTTATGATGAAGAAAGGCATTAAAATCATCCACGGTGATCGTTTTTAATTTCTCGATTAAAATCCACTTTTTTTCATCCTCATTTGAAAAAATCATAGTAGCCTTTTAAACCGCGAGTGACATTTGTTGCCCGGTGCTATGTGGGGTAACGGGGTCAATTTTGCCCGGTGTTGAAATAAACCGGGTTAAGCTTTCATGGCTGACAAAGGTCGCCCCACAATTAATGTTGACACTGGTTATAACGTTCACGGGTGTTTTCTGAAATCTGGTGGGAACTTCGCGTATGGGCGGCATGACCACAAAGGGGGCAATTCATCATGATGACATTCTCCTTTTTTCAGGTATTTTACCAGCAAGTTAGTG
>NZ_NHNG01000489.1:0-3102 GCF_002287155.1 Arsenophonus sp. ENCA | reverse complement strand
TCTTGAGCATGAAAGCCGTCGAGCAATCGCACGTATAGACATACCCTGGCGATGTAAAACAGAAATTTCCACTCTGATCTCCAATGTTATCATCGGCAGTACCTTAAAACTGCCATTTTTACTCTTGGTGGATCAGTTTTACATTAGCAAGTGGATCATTTTTACATTGGTAGCGACAGTAGTACTAAAGTGTACATACCAGATTCGGATATTATGTTAATTTCCCTTGCCATCTTGTCTATTTTTTGTGCCTCGGTTAAACCTAGGTACAATCTTTCATCATCATCAAGCTTATAAAGAGCATCGCTAACATTAGAAATTTTTAGAGCTAAGCAAACGTCAGAAGCAATAAACCAAGGATTGCCATTAATGCTGACAGTGCGAATTTGATGATTTTCAAATGAGAAGGGAGTAACAACTAACGCGGTCATAATGACCTCCAATGGTTAACTTAATTTTACCCCCGCTAGAGTTGATAATCTCATTGGCGGTGAGCGGAACAGGGTTATCAACACCGGAGTTAACCAACCGGTCAGCTTTTCAGCTGCCCCATCCAGCCCACCATTGAATTGTGGCTAGATTACGACATTAAAAAACACGCTCGCGGCGTGCACATGTCGCGGTTAACTTCAATCGGGTTGATAATCCCGACATCTGATTTTGTAGATGCAAATAAACTATAGCGCATGATTTCTTCTTTCGTCAATAGGGATTTAAAAGGTCAATGTTTTTCTATGCTGCTGCAATTCCGTTCATCATGACGCTCAGCAATCTAGGAAATTGACTATCATAGAAATGGGGCTGAGTCTGACGGGGATGGTTTGGGTCAGTAAGATTTTTACCAAACTGTAATCCCTTTTCTGTCAGTGACCAGAATAATTTTTCCTTGTCAGGATGTTTGCTACTTGGACGTGATTTACGCTCAACAATACCTAATAATTGCAGACGTTTAAAGCCAGATGGTGGGCTGTAAGGCTTACCGTGCAGTAGTAAAAGCTCCGTAAAAGAGTGTGTCACTTCGCTTGATACTGCCAAATTTCCTTCGGGGGCATCAACAGCATAAGCGGGTAGTATATCCGGCATGCCAAGGGAAGACTGGAGTTTTTTCATTGCTCCCAACATTGCGGAAGGGGCTATGCGTAGTTCCTGTTTATAGAAAGCGATCATTGCGAGGCCAGCTTGTACTTTATCGGTTAATACGCCATTGTTGCTTTTTACCGAATCCCTGAACCGCTCGTAAACTTGAACTTCAAAAGCATGGTCTATCCATGCAGCGTATCTAATGGCAACGAGTTCATCTGCCCAAGTACCTGATTCAAGTCCACCTTTAATCACATTAACCGAAGCCCTTTTTTGGGCTTCGCTCAAAGATTGTACAAATGCAGCAATACCATCAGAACGCATGAATTTTGATGGCCGCTGAGATTCTGTCGCTTTACCTTGCGCAACTGCCGCACGGTGTAAATCATTCAGACAATACCGCCCGAAAGCGTCTTGGCGTACAATGGTATTTTCGATAACAACTAATTTAGACATAAAAATATTTCTCCGTAATTAAACGAATCAAGGTATTAATGTGAAAGATTTTGCAGATGGAACCCTAAACCCGTTATACTTACCTAAACACGGGAGGATTACCTATGGGTCAGGTTGCATTTGATACACTGAAATTTGTTGAAACGCTTGAAGGTGCTGGCTTACCTAAAGACCAGGCTAAAGCTATATCTCTGGCTGTCCGTGAATCACACGAAGCAGTTGACGTAGCGACCAAAAGAGATTTAGAAGATGTACGTAAAGATTTATCTGCTGAAATAGCGTTAGTCCGTAAAGATGTTGAAGCGTTAACCAATAGCCTTTTGATAAAGCTAAGCGGTATCATGTTAACTATTGTTGGTGCAGCTGCAACAATTGTAACCTTAGTTATAAAACTGGTTTAAAAAGCAGCCTACAACTCACAAAGTGGTAAGATACTGCTTAGATCCTGACTGTCCAGTACGATGACCTGATGACCAAGGGCAAAAAGCCGTGCGTGTTCGCGTAATTGGTAAGGGGTTGGCTTTTCGCCCGGCGCTTTGCATTCCACAAAAATAATGTTGCCATTGGGGAGTGCAACTAATCGGTCAGGCACGCCTCGTCGCCCAGGTGAAACAAATTTATAGGCAATGCCACCAATTTTTCGCACTTCACGCACCAAATGTTTTTCGATACTCTCTTCCCTGATTAACCGCATGAATCCATCCTTTTTATATGTTCCTACTTAATTTGCATAAGGCAAAAATCGGCGCGGTGTTCACTCCAGATACGATTATCACGATTTCTCGCCAGTCGGTTTGCCTGTGACCATGCGCGCGCGGCTTCATGGTATTGCCCTGACTGCTCAAGGTGAATTGCATCGTGTGCCGCCTTAAAATAAAGTGGGCTGTCGTTTTTTTTAAAGGCCATGATGTTTATTTATCCTGTGTGTTATTTTATTCCTTGCGATAACGGTAAGTCTCAAAGCCATTAGCACTAAGCGGTAAATCAAAAGCCCAGTCCGGATTAAAACTTAACAGCCTGCTTAACCCCTCGGCTGAGAACTGTGGGGTATCGGGCGCTTCGCTGATAATCTCATCATGGACGGTTAAGACAATCTCATAACCGGCCTTTTCAATAGACGGCATGTTATACGCCAGGACATCCCGTGCGGCGGCCTGACATATATTTTCAGTAATTTTCCCCCCGTAGGTTTTTAACCGTTCCCATTTTCGGCTATAGGGATTGGTGCCCATATAAGTAATTTGTCCATTAAGCCTGTTGCTCAATAGTGAAATAAAACTGCTTTCAATAAAAACAAGTTAGATACATCTAAAAAACACAAAAATAGGTTATTTTTTAATCTTATATAGGTCATTTTTAATTCAAAAATTGATTATTTTATCATCAATAGCTGGTTTTTTTGTAAGTCACAATTAATTTTGCTATTGAGCAACAGGCTTTTTGTTGAGTGCTTGCGGAACGCTGCCAATCATCAACTCATTGGAAGAACGAGAGAAAGCTGCTTATGAGGCGGTGGTGAAAGAGCCGAATGACGAGAATATTCAACGTTACATGGAACTGGCAGAT
>NZ_NHNG01000687.1:0-3277 GCF_002287155.1 Arsenophonus sp. ENCA | reverse complement strand
ATCGAGAAGTTAAACAAAATTGTGGTATTGAACGCTGTCAGGCTCGCACGAGCCGAGCGCAAAGAAATCATATTTTTCTCGCTATTTCTGCGTGGTTTGAACAACATAAACGTCGTATATCTGAAAAAATAACCCTTTATCAACAAAATTGGGACGTAATCAAAAATGCTATTGCTGAGCACATCCGTGTTTTATTAGCGTACCCAAATTAGTTTTGTGCGAAACTCGTGAATAAGCGAGTATAAGTAAGCTACTAAATAGTAGGTTTGCTTTGTGATAGCAAAGAATTCCGATTAAACCAATAAATAGAAAAATAGTGAGTAGAGCCATAATGGTACTCCTGATTATGATTAAGCTAAGTCATCGGAGGTCATATCTGTTTTTTTCTTATCTTTAATCTATGTAATTTTATTTTACATATTAATTACAATGAAGTTCACAAATTATTTATTGAGCTTAACTTGATTGTGATAAGTCGTATTGATACTTCTTTCATAAAGTTTAATCCGTTACACTGAGATTATTGAAAAAATAATATTTTATTAGGAGTAAAAATGATGTATCAGGAGCTTATTTGTGCTGAATTAAAAGAAACGGCGGTGACATTGAACAATTTTCTTAATAACAGAGAAAATATCGAAGCAATTGAACAAGCCGCGATTATGTTGTCGAACGCCTTTAAAGCGGGAGGAAAAGTATTATCTTGTGGTAATGGTGGCTCGCACTGTGATGCTATGCATTTTGCAGAAGAATTGACCGGACGTTATCGTGAAAATCGTCCAGGTTATCCAGCCATTGCGATTTCTGATGTTAGTCATCTCTCTTGCGTTGGCAATGATTTTGGTTATGACTATGTTTTTTCCCGTTATGTAGAGGCTGTCGGTAAAGAAGGGGATATATTATTTGCGCTCTCAACATCAGGTAATTCTGGCAATATCATCAAGGCAATCGCGGCTGCACGTGCTAAAAAGATGCAAGTGATCACATTGACAGGTAAAGAGGGTGGAAAAATGGCAGGAACCGCTGATATTGAGATCCGAGTACCTCATTTTGGTTATGCCGATCGGATCCAAGAAATTCATATTAAAGTGATCCATATTTTAATTCAGCTAATAGAAAAAGAAATGGTGAAATAACATTGCTAGGCAATATTGTCGGGTAGAGATGTGATTAGTTAGCGTGATTATGCTTAGATTTGGAAATTTCATTCTGGCATACATATAGGAGGCATTATGTGTGAATTGCTTGGTATGAGTGCTAGTGTCCCGACAGATATTAATTTTAGTTTAAGTGGTCTTATCCCGCGAGGAGGCCAGACAGGGCCACATAAAGATGGTTGGGGGATCACTTTTTATGAAGGTAGAGGTTGCCGAACGTTTAAAGAACCCAAGCCATGTTATCAATCGCCTATTGCACGCTTTGTGCAAGAGTACCCGATTAAGTCAGAGGCAGTTATTGCGCATATTCGCCAGGCAAATCGGGGTGATGTGTTATTAGAAAATACCCATCCTTTTACTAGGGAACTGTGGGGCAGAAATTGGACTTATGCACATAACGGCCAACTTGAGGGTTATAAAAAATTACCAGTAGGGCATTATCGGCCAATTGGAAAGACGGATAGTGAGTGGGTGTTTTGTTGGATTTTATATCAATTAGCAGAAAAATATCCTAAAAAACCAACAAACTGGTTAACTGTATATCGGTTTATTGCGAAGCTGGCTGATCAATTAAAACTGATGGGGGTACTGAATATGTTAATTTCAGATGGACAATATATGATGGCCTATTGCTCGACTGATTTGCATTGGCTTACCCGCAAAGCACCTTTTGGTAAGGCAAAATTGCTTGATAATGATATTGAAATCGATTTTCAGCAACATACACAAACAACTGATATAGTCTCAGTGATTGCAACCAAACCCTTAACTGGCAATGAGAACTGGCACCGAATTCAGCCAGGGAGTTTTGTTTTATTCCATTTTGGTAAGCGCATATTGTAGCCTTTCATCTGCTTTAGCTGGCGATGATTGATGGTTAGGAAATTTGTTTACTAAGTATTGTCCTTGCTGAATATTAATTACCGGCAATTGATTTGTTTTAGTAAAATATTCATATGCGGGTTGCAGTTGTCGCCAGAAGGTATAGTAACGCGAATTACGATGGCGATTCATATTGTTAGAAGTCATTTTAAATGGATATATATTGACCTGTATTTCATATTGACCATTTTGTAATGCATTTTCCACATAACGATAGATTTCATTTATATAGCGATCAGTCATCGCGTAGCAGCCAATTGATTTACAGCCACCATGTACCATCAAATAAGCGCCAGTATAGCCATGAGCCTGGTCGTATTTATTGGGAAAACCTAAATTAAAAGCGCGATAATATTTACTATCAGGTTTTAATTGTGAGCGTGTGATGCGATAAAACCCTTCTGGACTCTTTAAGTCACCTTGTCTTTTCTTAGGTCCTAATCCACCAGAGAAATTACAAATTGGATAACTTTTAAACAGTGAAAATAAGCCTTTTTCATTTTTAGTATAGAGTTCTAGTACTCTTTCTTCTTTGAAAATTTGAATAAATATTGAATTATTTAAATATTTTTTGCCGTTATTACTGCTATCTAATGGGTAATATAGCTTTGTCGCTGAGTAGCTATTATTGACAAAAAATGACAGGGAAAAGATCCCTATGCTAATAAAAAAAGAGAATTTCACAAGCTTCCATACAAAAGTGATGTATTGTACAAAAAAATACACAAATATTAACCATACGGGCACCTCGAAAAACCTAAGCCGAGTTTGATTTTGCTGATAAAGTTATCGGAAGCTGGTCTACTGAGCTAACCACCATGAAGAAACGCAGCGCCATTAAGAATGACCTCTTTGCAAACCAGTATCACCAACAGACGATCGACAAGTTGGGTGACCCGCTGGTCAAGATCGAAACCTGTACACGAGTTTCGCACCAATAAAAAAACGCTCTATTTTTAAGTTTAATTCAGCATGATATATAAATAGTCAAAACCTTATAAATCAAATACAACTTATTGTAATTTAAGAAAATTTATGTTTTTTAGTAACTTGCAGATTAATCATTGCTTTTAAGCCATTTTTAGAATTTTATATGCCTGTGCGAAACTCGTGTTATTGTCTGGCAAAGCGGTTATAGCCGACATCGTAACTCAGCCAGGGTAGCGCATTGCCTACGGGGGCGACACGCATACTCGGTGGGGTATTTTCAAAGATGAGTCTGACTTCACCGTCTCGGG